>JAPLBW010000113.1 GCA_026392555.1 Actinomycetota bacterium | reverse complement strand
GCCTGAACGCTGTCGCCGACCGCCAGAAACGTTTGCTTGGGTGCACCAACGCCTGCCGGTGTGCCGGTCAAGATCACATCGCCGGGCAACAAGGTCCTGATGCGCGATGTGTACGCAACAAGGTCGGCCACGGAGAACACCATCTCGCTGGTTCGTCCGGCTTGAGCCACTCGATCATCAATGTGACATGAAACTGCTAGGTCAGCGGGATCCAGCGCTGTTTCAATCCACGGACCTAGCGGGCAGAACGTGTCAAAGCCCTTTGCGCGACTCCACTGTCCATCGCTGCGTTGCAGGTCGCGAGCAGTGACGTCATTGGCGCAGGTGTAACCCAGGATCACTTCATGCGCTCGTTCAGCGACAACGTCCTTGCACAAACTTCCGATCACCACGGCTAGCTCGGCTTCGTGCTGCACATCGTTAGACAGCTCCGGCAGACGAATGACATCGCCAGGTCCGGCCACCGATGTTGAGGGCTTGAGGAACATCAAAGGTTCCTTCGCCACCTCGTTTCCCAATTCCGCTGCGTGATCTGCGTAGGTGCGACCAAAGGCACAGATCTTTGATGGCAAAACCGGCGACAGCAATCGAACCGCCGGCAGGGGCAGTCGCTTGTCGGTCAATTCGATCTCACCAAAGGGATGGTTCTTGATGATCGCGATCTCTAGGGCCGCAAGAGGGCCGGTGGGATCGCCCTCGACGACCCCGTAGCCAACGACGCCTTCGAATGCAAAGCGAGCGATGCGCACTCACTGACTCCTGTCAATAGGTCGTGCTGGGAATTACGACGACGACGCAACGATTTGATGCATCCAACCATGCGGATCCGGGCGGGAGCCATGCTGGATTTGCAAAAGTTCATCGCGCAGCTGCAACGTAACTGGTCCAGATTGACCAGCACCTACTTCCCATGTGGCATCAGTTGATTTGACTTTGCCAACAGGGGTAATCACTGCCGCGGTTCCACAAGCAAAGACTTCAGTAATTTCTCCCGAGGCGTTCCCCTCGCTCCATTGATCCACATTGATGCGTTCTTGACCCACGGCGTAACCCAAATCCTGGGCGACCTGAAGCAACGATTCGCGCGTCACACCTGGGAGCAAGGAACCGCTTAATGGCGGTGTTGTAATTCGAGCCGAATCTCCCGATCCATGAACAAAGTACAAGTTCATGCCACCCATCTCCTCGATCCAATAGCGTTCTATCGCATCGAGCCACACCACCTGGTCGCACTGGTTATCGATGGCTTGCGCTTGAGCAAGCAATGACGCGGCGTAGTTCCCCGCGCACTTAGCTTCGCCGGTTCCACCTGGAGCTGCGCGTACATACTCCTTGGACAGCCACACGTCGACCGGCTTGACGCCACCGGGGAAATAGGCGCCAGCAGGAGAGGCAATCAGGAGGAAGAGATATTCATTGGCTGGCCGAACACCCAAGCCGACTTCAGTGGAGAACATAAAGGCCGAGCGTTTTCCAAGGGTCGGAACGTGGCGATGGATCCGTCAACGCGGCGGTAGGCCTTTAAGCCTTCGAAAACCGACTGACCGTAGTGGATCGAGTTCGTGGCAGGGTCCATGGTGATCGGGCCGTAGGGAACTAGCTCGGCTTCGTGCCAGCCACGATCAACTGTCCACTTGATCTGCACCATGTGATCGGTGAAGTACTTACCAAAGCCGGGGTTTTCTAAAATCGCCTGACGATCTGCATCTGAAACCGGCGTGCGCGACAGCGAGCGAGGAATTTCCAACGTCATAGCTGCCATCCTAACTAGCGTTTATGACGTCAGCGGCGATCGCATCACCGATCTGAGCTGTCTTGCGAACGCCCAGGTTGACTCGATCAAAAAGATCCCTGGAGACAGCCTGCTCGACGAGGGCAGCAGCTTCTGGGTGATCAAGGTGATCCAGCAACAAACTCAAAGACAAGATTGATGCCGTTGGGTCCGCCTTTTGTTGTCCGGCAATGTCAGGTGCTGAACCGTGAACGGGTTCGAACATCGAGGGGTTGCGACGGCTTTCATCGATGTTTCCTGAGGCGGCTAGACCAATTCCGCCAGCCACAGCAGCGCCCACGTCAGTAATGATGTCGCCAAAAAGATTGTCTGTGACGATGACATCGTATTTTTCTGGGGCGGTGATGAAGAACATAGCCGCGGCATCGACATGTTGGTAATCAACTCGGACGTCGGGAAATTCCTTCGCCACATCATTGACGATCCGTTGCCACATCGAACCTGCATGAACCAAGACATTTGCCTTGTGAACCAATGTCAAATGCTTGCGACGCAGCATGGCACGACGGAAGGCATCGCGAACAACGCGCTCAACGGCATAGGCCGTATTGATGCTCTCTTCAATGGCGACCTCATGCTCTGAGCCGACGCGCACTGCCCCACCAGCTCCAACATAAGGGCCTTCGGTGCCTTCGCGAACAACGACGATGTCGCAGCGCTCAGGAGTGAGCCCAGCGATCGGGGTCGACATCCCCGGATACAACTTGATCGGTCGCAAGTTCACATGATGGTGCAGTGCAAAGCGCAACTTCAGCAACATCCCACGTTCGAGCAGGCCAGGGGGAACACGAGGATCCCCAACGGCACCAAACAAAATCGCATCGTGTTCGCGCAATTCATCAATCACTGATTCGGGGAGCACTTCACCAGTGCGGTCATACAAGCGCCATCCGAGGTCATATTCCTTCAACGTGAAGGTTAAACCGCATTGAGCCGCAACTGCTTCCAGCACCTTTAATGCTTCGGGCGTGACTTCTTGCCCGATGCCATCACCAGAGGCAACCGCCAACGAAATCTGGGTGCTCATATGCAAAACCCCTCAAAAAAATTAAG
>JAPLBW010000176.1 GCA_026392555.1 Actinomycetota bacterium | reverse complement strand
ACACCAAGCACGCCAACCGGACAGGAAACGCCGGTTCCGCCCATTCCGCAATAGCCGTTGGGGACCTTATGCAGGTACTGCTGGTGATAACCCTCAGCGAAGTAGAAGGCGCCTGCCTTTGCTACGGGATCGATTTCGGTGGTGATGTCTCGGTACCCGTTTGAGGTTAAGGCGCGTTGGTACATCGCCTTGGAAGCCTCAACGATTTCATCCTGCACCGCGTTGGTGGTGTAAATCGCTGATCGGTATTGGGTTCCAACGTCGTTTCCTTGCCGAAATCCCTGCGTGGGGTCGTGGTTTTCCCAGAACACCTTCAAGATGTCGGCGAGGGGAATTTGCTCCGGGTCAAAGACGACCTGGACGGCCTCGGTGTGACCGGTGCGTCCGGTACACACTTCGTCGTACGTGGGATTATCGGTGTAGCCACCTTGATAACCAACCGCCGTGGAGTACACACCTGGTGTTACGCTCGGCACCCCAAAAGCACCCCATCCCGAGAAACACCACTTCGAGGTCTGCGGGAAAAGGGGGCTCGAGCGGAGTGCCTAGAACAGCGTGACGATCGGGAACCTCAAAGAGTCGTTGATCGTGACCGGGCAGTGCTTCATCGGGGGTGACAAGTCGTCGCGGTCCGAAGGAAAACATCACGCACTCCTGCAGAGGTGGTCGGGTGAACCTTAAGTGTGGCGCGAACTAGGTGATTTCGCCCGTTGAATCATCAGTTGCAGGGGTGGGAGCACCTTGGTTCCGCGCGGATTTATGGGTTTCTTGCATCGAGATCGCCAACAGGAAGCCAAAGGCGGCAACCGCGGCACCGGCACTGAAAGCGATGGGGTATCCGGCCCGGGATACCAGCCAACCAGCAATAAGCGGACCGGTGATGGCGCCAAAATCTGATGCCATCTGAAAAGCCGCGACCACTGTTCCACCGCGAGCGGGTGAAACATCACCTACGACAGCGGCAGGTGCTGAACCCATGAACGCTGAGCCGACGCCCAGCAACGCCATCCCCAGTAAGAACACTGCCGGGCTGGTGGAACTAGCCAGAATCAACATGCCAATGGTGACGGCTCCGGTGCCGCAGACAAGTGCTGGTTTGCGACCACGTTCATCGCTGAGCCGACCAGCAGGAATCAAGAGGATGGCTTGAACACCCGCAGAGACGAAGAATCCGATTCCTGCCAGCAATGGCCCCTTGAGCAAGGCCTCAACCACGAAAAGTGGAACCAGGGATGCACGCAAACCAAACGAGGCGAAACCATTGCCCAGGTTGATCACCATCGCAGTGACAAACGAGCGATTGCGCAGGGCAACAAAGAGGGGGGCTAAGCCTCGCTCTGCTTTGTTGGATGGTCCACCCGCGGGGCGTTGGGCCGTGGTGCTGCCCCGAAGGGCGGTGATCGCGAATATGCCAGCGATAATCAGCATTCCTGCGTAGATGAAGAAGGTGGCGCGCACGGAGTAGGCGCCGATCAGACCACCTAGAGCTGGACCGCTGATGCCACCGAGCAAGAACCCACCTTGGAAAACTCCCGCCGCGCGACCGCGTTGTTCCTCACCCGCGCTGCGAAGAAGTAGACCTAAGGCGGACACGGTGAACATCGCGCTACCGACTCCGCCAATACCGCGAAGAAGGAGCAACTGTTCATACGTTTGCGCCAAACCTGCGAGGGCACTAGAGACGGCCACAATCCACACGCCGGCGGTGAGGACGATGCGCTCACCCAATCGATCAACGATGGCCCCCGCACCAAGTGCGGAAATGAATCGCATGAAGGCGAAGGCGCTGATGACCGCTCCGACAGCGAAGTACGAGACACCAAATTGACGAGCGAAGAGTGGGATAGCAGGAGCCACGATGCCAAACCCAAGGGCGACCAGAAAGGCGATGACAACCAAAATCGAGACTTCGCGGGGGAGTCCGGCAAGTGGATTGCGAATGCGCATGGTGAGTTCAGTGTGTCAAAGCCGTCAGGCTTAGGCGCTACGGCGTCGGCCCTTGCGCCGCGCAAGGTAGTCCGTGACCACGTAGTCCCCCAGCCGGTTGCCCGATGAGGCGAAAACCTGACCCCCGTTGCGACGCGCCACCCCATCAACGAATTGCTCGAGCCGGGGGTCATCCCCGAGCCGGAAAATCGACATAGAGGCCCCACGACGAGTCATCTTGTCTACTTCGGCCAACGTCACGGCGAGAGTTTCGGGGGAGGGTGGCCAGCCAAAGGTCCACTGTCCATCGCGCTCAAGGTGCGCAGTGGGTTCGCCATCGGTGACGACCAATACGACGGGTTCGGCATCGGGATGCTTGTCCAAGAACCGTCCGGCCAACATCAGCGCGTGCTGCAGATTGGTTCCTTGAAAGCCAGGAACATCGAGCGAAGCAAGTTCGGCGGCCGGAACCATGCGAGCCATGTTGGCAAAACCGATCACACAAATAGCATCTTGAGGAAACTGCGACTCAGCTAACGCATGCAGGGCCAGCGCTGTGGTTTTTGCTTCCCGCCAGGTGTCGTTGAGCACCATGGAAAAGGACTGGTCAACGAGCAAGCACACAGCAGCCCGCGTACGAGTTTCCGTCTCTCGAATTTCAAAGTCTTCGACATCTAGTCGTACCTGGTCACCAATTCCATTGCGTCGGATGGCGTTACTGACCGTCTTGACGACATCAAGGGGCTGTTCATCACCAAATCGCCATGGGCGTGAAGCGCCTGTGAGTTCACCGGAAGCGCCTGCATCGTGAATATCGTGATTTCCCCGCGGCCCTGCTTTCAATGACGAAAAGACACGACGCAACGCGGTTTGGCCAATACGGCGAACCGCCTTGGGCGTTAGTTCGCTCTCGCCACCGGTGCGAGTGAGGTAGCCGGCTCGCTCGAGTTCGCGTTCCATGCGCTTGAGGGCCTCTAGGTCATCAACTGCTTGCCGGCCTAACGCGTTGCGTACTAATTCCTCATCTACGTCATCGATAGATGCACCGGGGTAATCCTGACTCAGCATTTCTTCTAAGGATTCTAGATCAGCCATTCTAGATCAGCCAACTCCTCTAGTGCTGAGGTGCCATCACCCATACCCATGGGATTGTCACCATTCATGCGGGCGGGGCGCTGATTAAACAGGTCAGGTCGTCGCTCGCGCAGTCCCTCACCCAGTTGAGACATCTGCATCTGCAAGTCGAGGTCGTCACCCATGGCTTGTTGCATCAGTTCATTGAGCTCAGCGCGTTGCTCCGGGGTGAGCGAATTCATTAAACGCTCAGCTGCAGCAGCGCGCCGAGCCAGCGACTCGACAAGTTCCTCGAGGTTTTCAGGTTTGTCTGGAAAGAACTCTCCGTGCTTGTCCATGAACGCTTCAAAGTCGGCCTGCGTGTGTTCCCCGCGCGCATCCGCGGCCAACATCGCATTGAGGTCGCTCATCATGTCCTTGATGCGCTCCATGGCTTGCGGGTCACCGCTTTGGAGGGCTTCCTTCATGCCTTTGAACTGCGCATCGAGGACTTCTTGTTGGAGCAACTCCTTAATCCGATCAAAAGTTTGCTGAGCTTCTTGGCTGGACCATTGGTAATTGCCGAGTTCCTGGACCGCTCGTGCGGTGTCATCGGGCAGTGCGTTGAGTTCGGCTTCGCGCATGCGGGCATTGTCGGACGGGTCGGGCGCTACCGCGCCGCAATAGATCGCGGAGAGCTTCGCGGGGATCCGCACCATCGAGGACTCGATCACCGATTTCGTCCAACGCTGAAGCCACGTCAAAGGGAGCGGCCAGTGGATCGGGCCCCTCGTGGTAGCCGCCGTAGCGATAGCGAGTCATGGGGTTTAGACCGCGCCGTATACCGAGGTGCCGCCTAGATCATCCTTGGAAATCTTGCGCGTCAGGTACAGCCCTTCAAGCGCGAACTCAACCGCCGCCGCTGCCATGGCTGGTGACTCAGCGCCGTCATCGCCTACTGCCGCAACAATTCGGGCCAGTCCGTCAAAAGCGCCCACGTCATCCAAGATGGCCTTCGCGGTGACAAGGTCACCGCTGACAACGTTGGTGTCCTCGTTGATTTGATCAACTAAGCCGGACAAATCAACGCCGGCAAGGTGAGAACGAAACACCTCC
>JAPLBW010000198.1 GCA_026392555.1 Actinomycetota bacterium | reverse complement strand
GAAGTTCTGGACGCCATAGCCAAACCCTAGGGGCGAAAGTGACGCGTGGGGTCAGTCTTTGGGGGCGTGTCGGGGGTGATTAGCCCCCATTCAGGCGTGAAATCTTGTGGTCTGTCTGGATTTTGCTTGCGACAAGCGGTGACTAGCGACGTCAGTTGCCTTGAATAATTAAGTTCTCCGGCAAGGTCCACTCCTTCATGCGATGAACCGCCCTATGGCAGTTTGGGCACAGCACTGCCAGGTCCTTCAGGAATGTCTTTCTACTGCCACCCTCAGCTAGCGGGATCACATGATGAACTTCAACAAGTGATTCGGCATTCTCTAGATCTGGATACCGCTCAAGGGGATTCAGGCCACACGCTTGACAGAGGATCGGAAGCCCCAGCTTGCGAAGTTCATCAAGTTTGCGCGTGCGCAGTTTCGAATCGCGCTCCCTGCGCCTATGGAGTAATTGAAAGACCGATCCTTCTGCAACACCCTTGTCAACGCCTTCATCTTCCAAATCCTTCATCGCCACCACAAAGGGGATAGCGGCTAATGCCTCCATGGCCTTCTTCACCGAGGTAGCCAGGGCAAGCATCTTCTTTGCATCGTTGAGGAATTCATTCAGGACTTCCTGATCCATCTTTGATCCATGAGTCTTTTTACCCTTGTAAGCGGGGTGCCTCGTCGCAATATCCGCAGTTTTACGGGAAACCCCTGCCGGACTTCTAAAATTCGCAACTCCACGAACTTCAGGAGGAAATGGGGAGTGGACCTTCAGAAATGCTGACATGTCGTGGACACGTTGATCAGAGTCATCAACTTGCTTCCAATCGTTTCTCAACACCATCGCAACAGCGAGGACAGTTTCGTCATAGGTCCAACCAGGATTCTTCATTTTTTCCTCTCGTTTTTGGGATTTATACTTCGAGCACCACGGGCACGATCATGGGCCGGCGGCGGTGGGCTTCATTGACCCACTTGCCCATCGCCCGACGCACGATCTGTTGGAGCTGGTGAACATCGGTGGTCCCATGAGCCAAGGCTTCTTCCAAGGCTGCGGTCACCCGTGGCACGGCCGGCCTGAAGACTCGATCGTCTTCGCTAAAGCCACGCGCCAGGATCTCTGGGCCGCTGACGACCTTTGCGCTAGCCAGGTCCACGACCACGACCACACTGATGAAGCCTTCGTCGCGCAAGGTCCGGCGGTCCTTGAGCAAACTCTCACTCACATCGCCCACCGATGAACCATCGACGTAGACATAGCCGCAGTCCACATAACCGGTAATGGACGCGTGACCATCGATGAGGTCAATCACTACCCCATCGTCGGCAAGCAAGACGTTTTCGCGATTGATACCGGTGCGCACCGCAATCTCGGCATTAGCCCGGAGGTGGCGCCATTCGCCGTGCACGGGCATCACGTGCTTGGGGTGCACGATGTTGTACACGTACGCCAATTCGCCAGCAGCAGCGTGGCCGGACACGTGGACCAAGGCGTTGCCCTTATGAATCACATTGGCGCCCAAGCGCGTCAAGCCATTGATGACTCGGCTCACCGCATTTTCGTTGCCGGGAATCAACGACGAGGCCAAGATCACCGCGTCGCCTTCGCCAATGGTGATTTGGTGATCCATGTTGGCCATACGAGACAAAGCGGCCATCGGTTCACCTTGTGATCCGGTGCAAATTAATACGACTTGGTCATCGGGCAAGTTGTTGAGCTCGTCCAACGAGACGATGAGCCCCTTGGGGACATCGAGGTAGCCCAGCTCCTGTGCCACACCCATGTTGCGCACCATGGAACGTCCGACGAAGGCTGCCTTGCGACCGTGTTCTTGGGCCACATTCAGAATTTGTTGGATGCGGTGCACGTGCGAGGCAAACGAGGCAACGATGACGCGCTTGGGTGCTGGTGCTTGGCTAAAGGCACGATCAAGGGCCGGGATCAGATCGCGCTCGCTGGTGACAAAGCCTGGAACTTCCGCGTTCGTTGAATCCACCAACAAGATGTCCACACCAGCATCGCCCAACCGCGCGAACCCGTTCAAGTCAGTGATGCGGCCATCCAGCGGCAGTTGATCCATCTTGAAGTCACCGGTGTGCAACACCACCCCGGCTTCGGTCTTGATTGCAACAGCCAGTGCGTCTGGAATGGAGTGGTTGACCGCAACGAATTCGCATTCAAACGGGCCGAAGGTTTCGATCATTCCTTCTTTGACATCCAGGGTGTAACTCTTGATGCGGTGTTCCTTGAGCTTGGCTTCCATCAACGCAAGGGTCAGGCGAGATCCCACCAGCGGAATGTCATCGCGTTGACGCAGCAAATAAGGAACTGCACCGATGTGGTCCTCGTGGCCGTGGGTCAAGATGATGGCTTCGACATCATTGAGGCGATCGGCAATGGCAGAAAAGTCCGGCAGGATTAAGTCCACACCAGGTTGAGCATCTTCGGGGAACAGCACGCCGCAGTCGACGATGAGCAAGCGGCCGGCGTATTCAAAGACAGTCATGTTGCGACCGACTTCGCCCAGTCCACCCAGTGCGATGATGCGGAGGCCCTTGGGGTCAAGGGCCGGAGGTGTGCCTAATCCCATATGGGGATAAATCATTAGTCAGGAAGTCCTTCAACTCCGCCTTCGCGAAGATCAATGAGTAGTTGAGCGCGCTCAGCGGCTGTGGCTTCAACCAACGGCAGGCGCAATGCGCCACCACCGGCAAAACCCAGCATGTCTAAAGCGGCCTTGGTCAAGATTGCGCCTTGGGTACGGAAGATGCCAACGAACACCGGCATCAACGATTGGTGAATTGCGCTGGCCTTGGCAACATCGCCGGCCAGGAATGCATCGTGCAGTGCTTTCATCTGTGTTCCCACCACATGGGCGGTCACACTGATCGTTCCTACAGCGCCGATGGAGAAGAACGGCAAGTTCACCGCGTCATCACCGGAGTACCACGCAAGGCCGGTCTCGCGTATTAACACCGCTGCCCGTTCGGTGTCGGCCGTTGCGTCCTTGCTTCCCACAATGCGTGGGTGTTGGGCTAATACTTTGTAGGTGTCATCAGCGATGGCCAACGACGTGCGCGCGGGGATGTCATAGAGCAAGACATCTAAATCCGTGGCATCGGCAACAGCCGTGAAGTGTTGAATCAAGCCGGCCTGCGGAGGCTTGTTGTAATACGGCGTCACCACGAGCAAACCGTTAGCGCCAGCAGCCTGGGCCTGACGCGACAGTTCGAGAGTGTGTGCGGTGTCGTTGGTGCCTACACCGGCTACCACGGTGGCCCGATCGCCGACTGCTTCAACCACGGCACGAATCAAGGCAGACTTTTCGGCATCAGTGGTCGTGGGTGCTTCGCCGGTAGTGCCATTGATGACCAGACCGTCTTGACCCTGATCGATCAACCGCGTCGCCAACGCTTGAGCAGCGTTGAGGTCCACGGCGCCTTGGGCATCAAAGGGCGTGACCATGGCGGTCAGCAAACGACCAAACGGCGCGTTGGCTCGGGGGTCTGACATAGAACTCAACCTACCGGTTCATTACGGCGCAACGCGCCCATTGGCAACAAAGGCAGCATGCGTGATGGGCATGAGCTCAGCAAAAACATCCTCGTACTTCTCCGCCACCATCTCGATTTCGCGCTGCGGGTAGGAGGGATACGTGCTGCCCTCAGACTTGCGACGCAACGACAAGAAGTTCATCATCGCGCGGGCGTTCATGGTCACGTAGGCCGAAGAGTAGATATTGACCGGCAGGACGGCACGAGCAACTTCCCGGGCCACACCGGCTTCAAGCATGCGCTGGTACTGGGCGTAAGCCACGCTCACGGATTCGCGCACCGCAGCATCAACGGTTTCGTACTGCTCCGGGGTGCCATCAACGAAGTCGTAGGCACCAGCCTTACCGATTTGAATGAGTTTGCGCTCTTCGTTCGGCACATAAAAAATCGGGTCGAGGACGCGGTAGCGACCGCTTTCTTCGTTGTACGAGGTCATGCGGTGACGCATGTGCTCGCGCCAGACAAAGATCGGGGCCTGCACGTAGAACGTGAACACGGAGTGCTCAAACGGACTGCCGTGACGCTCGCGCATCAAGAAGGAAATCAAACCCTTGGATTCGGAGGCATCAGCGTCCACGCTGGTAAGCGATGTTTCACCAACAGTGGAGACGCGGGCAGCAAACACCACATCTGAATCCGCTGCGGAATGTTTGACCAATTCCACCGTGACGTCACTGCGAAAAGTGATCTGATCTGATGCCGAACTCACGCGAACTCCCAGTCTTGGCGCCTACTTCAATGATCTACATACGCCGGGGAAGTGCGTACGCCAATCCTAGTCTCGAGCCCTGGGTCAGCGTGTGAGGCACCTGCGACACAGCGTGGCCATCTGAGCCAACTCCGCAATCACGGGAGCGGGTTAGTGCTTGCTCCATCGACTCAGATGGCCAATGGATGGCGGGGTGCGACTACAGGCCAAGCAGCGCGTCGATGCCGATCGTTAGGCCAGGGGTTGCGCCGACATTGCGGGCCGCCAACAGCACGCCCGGCATAAAGGATTCTCGATCCAAGGAGTCGTGACGAATGGTCAAGGTCTCCCCTCCCCCGCCGAGGATGACTTCTTGGTGCGCAACCAATCCACGAATACGCAACGAGTGAATCGGCACTCCGTCGACGATCGCACCGCGAGCACCATCAAGTGCGGTCACTGTTGCGTCGGGAGCTGGCGGTGTACCCGCAGCCGAACGCGCTTGGCCAATGACGATGGCAGTTTGGCGAGCAGTACCTGATGGTGCATCGGCCTTATCGGGGTGATGCAACTCGATGATTTCTACGGACTCAAAGTAAGGAGCGGCTTTGGCTGAAAAGTTCATCATCAGCACTGCGCCGATACCAAAGTTGGGGGCGATCAAGCAGGCGGTGTTCGGACTAGCCGCCAACCAGGTGCGCACTTGGTCGTAGCGAGCCTGATCAAACCCGCTCGTGCCGACCACGGTGTGATACCCCTGCGCAATGCAGAACTCAAGGTTGCCCATGACTGCGTCGGGGTGGGTGAATTCGATGACCACGTCAGGCTTGGCATCGACCAGGGACGCCACGGTGTCGGGCAGATCAATCGCTGCCACCAACTCGAGGTCATCGGCGGCTTGAACAGCAGCCATGGCCTGAGCACCCATGCGCCCAGAGGCACCAACAACAGCAACGCGGGTCATGTTTCCTCCTTGAGGACACCCAATCTAGTCGCAGCCTCGGGCAGAACGGCTTAAGAAACGGCGCGCCGCAACTGAGCAACCGAATCAAAGGGGCCAACCGCAGCGATGCTCAAGGGTGCATCGAGCACCTGGGCGGCGAGGTCGGCCACATCCTTGACCGTCACCGCGTCAATGCGACGCAAGAGTTCGTCAACGGATTTTAGTTCGCCGTAGACCAATTCGGCCCGACCAATGCGTGACATGCGCGAACCAGAATCTTCCAAACTCAACACCATGCCACCACGCACTTGTCCCTTGTTGCGATCAAGTTCGTCTTGGGTCACGCCGTTGGCCTTGATCTCGTCCAGCTGTTGGCGACAAATCTCAATGACATCGTCAAAACGCTTAGGTGGACAACCGGCATACACACCGAACGCACCAGCATCTGCAAATGACTGGTTGTAGCTGTACACCGAATACGCCAGGCCGCGCTTTTCGCGCACTTCTTGGAACAACCGACTCGACATCCCCCCACCCAACACCGCGTTGAGCACGTTCATGGCGTACCGGCGATCATCGGACTGGTTGATGCTGGGAACACCGAGGACGACATTGACTTGTTCGCTATCGCGCTTGATCAAACGAGCCCCCGGCTTGCCAGGCTTGATCAAACCGCTGGCCCGCGGACCGGATGGACGGGCATCGCCCTCGAGCATCCCGCTACCGGCCAAAGCTTTCTTGATCTGGCGAACCACGGTGGCGTGATCAAGGTTGCCGGCAGCAGCAAAAACCATGTCTTGGGGCAAGTAGCGACGCTTGTAGTAACCGTGGACCACTCGGCGGGACATATTCGTGATGGATTCCAGTGAACCGATGATGGGACGACCGACCGGGGTATCCCCCAACAGCGCACTGGCGAATTCATCGTGGACCAAGTCCGACGCATCGTCGTCGCGCATGGCCATTTCCTCGAGCACGACATTGCGTTCGCCATCAACATCAGCGGTACGCACCAAGGATGACGTCATCATGTCCGTGATGACCTCGATGGCCATCGGCAAGTTGGTATCTAGGACGCGAGCATAGAAACAGGTCAGCTCTTTGGCTGTGAACGCATTCATTTCACCACCAACGGATTCAACCGATGACGAGATGTCTAATGCCGAACGAGAATCCGTGCCCTTGAACAACAAGTGCTCGAGGAAGTGTGAAGCGCCGGCTTGGATCGGGGTCTCATCACGCGAACCCACGCCCACCCAGACGCCAAAGGCGGCCGAGCGAACGTCGGGCATGGCTTCGGTGATGATGCGAATTCCACCGGGAAGGACCGTACGACGCACGGAACCACCGGCACCTTTGAGCAAGGTGACGGTGGTGCCGGGTGTTTGTTCGTAGGCGGGCTTAACCACTGTTAGGCGTCGGCCGACTCAGTTGCTGCCGCTTCGTCGAGAACAGGGATCAACGAAAGCTTTCCGCGATCATCGATCTCAGCGATTTCGACTTGCACCTTCTGGCCGATCTTCAGGACGTCTTCGACGTTCTCCACGCGCTTGCCGCCGACGATCTTGCGGATTTGCGAGATGTGGAGCAAGCCATCCCTACCGGGCATCAGCGAAACGAAAGCACCAAAGGCGGCGGTCTTAACGACCGTGCCGAGGTAACGCTCGCCAATTTCTGGCATCTGCGGGTTAGCGATCGCGTTGATCATCGCGCGAGCGGCTTCAGCGGCGGTGCCATTAACTGCACCGCCGTAGATCGTGCCGTCGTCCTCGATCGAGATCTGAGCGCCGGTCTCGTCTTGAATCTGGTTGATCATCTTGCCCTTAGGACCGATGACTGCACCGATTTGGTCGACAGGAACCTTGACCGAAATGATGCGAGGTGCCAACTCAGACATTTCGTCTGGTGTGTTGATCGCACCGGCCATCACATCAAGGATGGCAAGACGCGCACCCTTGGCCTGTGACAACGCGTCACCCAGGACCGAGGCAGGAATGCCATCGAGCTTGGTGTCGAGCTGCAAGGCAGTGACGAACTCAGAGGTACCAGCGACCTTGAAGTCCATGTGGCCCATGGCGTCTTCGGCACCGAGGATGTCGGTGATCGCGACGTACTGGGTCTTGCCATCAACGGTGTCGCTGATCAGACCCATGGCGATACCGGCAACAGGTGCGCGCAGCGGAACACCAGCGTTGAGCAGTGCCAGCGTTGACGCACACACCGAACCCATCGAGGTGGAACCGTTGGAGCCCAAGGCTTCGGAGACCTGACGGATTGCGTAAGGGAACTCTTCACGCGTTGGCAAAACCGGAACCAAGGCGCGCTCTGCGAGAGCACCGTGACCGATTTCGCGACGCTTGGGTGAACCCACGCGACCAGTCTCGCCAGTTGAATATGGCGGGAAGTTGTAGTTGTGCATGTAACGCTTGCGCGTTTCAGGCGAGAGGGTGTCGAGCTGTTGCTCCATGCGCAACATGTTCAACGTGGTCACACCCAGGATCTGGGTTTCGCCGCGCTCGAACAATGCTGAACCGTGAACGCGAGGCAGGACTTCGACTTCAGCCGACAATTCACGAATGTCTGTTGGGCCACGGCCGTCGATGCGGATCTTGTCGCGCAAAACGCGAGTACGCATCAACTGCTTGCTCAACGACTTGAAGGCTGGGCTGATTTCCTTCTCGCGACCTTCGAACTGGGCCGATAGAGATCCAACAACCTTTTCCTTGATCGCATCAAGAGTGCTTTCGCGCTCTTGCTTATCGGCGATCGTCAATGCCTTGGCGGTCTCGTCGTTGACAGCAGCGGTAACTGCAGCCAAAACGTCGTCTTGGTAGTCCAAGAACACGGGGAAATCGCCAGTGGGCTTGGATGCCTGAGCGGCAACCTTGGACTGTGCTTCACACAAAATGCGAATGAAGCCCTTAGCTGCATCGAGGCCCTGTGCGACGACTTCTTCAGTCGGAGCAACAGCGCCTTCGTTCTTGACTAGGTTCCAGGTGTGCTCGGTGGCTTCAGCCTCGACCATCATGATCGCGACGTCGTCTTCGACGATGCGACCAGCAACGACCATGTCAAAGGTGGCGCGCTCGAGCTCGGTGTGCGTGGGGAATGCCACCCACTGGCCGTCGATCAACGCAACACGCGTTGCACCGATGGGACCAGAGAAAGGCAAGCCAGCAATCTGGGTGGACATAGAAGCAGCGTTGATCGCGATGACGTCGTAGAGGACATCGGGGTTCAAGGCCATGACCGTGACGACGACCTGGACTTCGTTACGCAATCCCTTGACAAAGGAAGGACGCAACGGGCGGTCGATGAGACGGCAGGTCAAGATCGCGTCTTCGGAGGGACGGCCTTCGCGACGGAAGAACGAACCGGGGATGCGACCAGCGGCATACATACGCTCTTCAACGTCAACGGTCAACGGGAAGAAGTCGAATTGCTCTTTTGGCTTCTTGCCAGCTGTGGTTGCCGAGAGCAACATGGTGTCGCCGAGGTAAGCAACGGCGGAACCGGCAGCTTGGCGAGCCAATTGACCGGTTTCGAAAGTGATGGTGCGGGTGCCGAACTTGCCGTTATCCAAAACGGCGTCAGCGGAAAAGATTTGGGAACCCACGTTGGGAACCCTCCTTCGCATACGCGAGGCGCACGAATTCACGTGGTGCTGTGGGATCTGGCGGTCATCGATCGAGGCCCGCGGATCTATGTCAATCCGAAAGCCACTACCGAGGACCGTCACCCGAGCGCACCAAGCTGGTCCGCATCACCTCTGATTAATAGATGACTTACTTAAGAGGTGTAACTGTGACAACTCTATTTAGCGGCGCAGGCCCAAACGCTCAATGAGCGTGCGGTAGCGCGTGATGTCTTTTTTGGCCAAGTACTGCAACAAGCGACGGCGTTGGCCGACGAGCAGCAGCAGGCCACGACGTGAGTGGTGGTCGTGCTTGTGCGTCTTAAGGTGACCAGTGAGGTCGCTGATTCGCTGCGTGAGCAGCGCAACTTGAACTTCGGGAGACCCGCTGTCGCCTTCGGAGGTGCCGTAATCGGTCATGATTTGCTTCTTCACTGCACTATCTAATGGCACGTTGAGCCTTTCAAAGGAAACGGTGAGTCCCCCGGTTTGCATCACGGAGGTAACAAAACCCACATCAGCCCCAAGGCCGACTGGATAAGGATACCGGCAGGCGTGAATGAGGCCGCCTTGCCCCCGAGATACGCCTACTTCGGACTAGAAGTCGCCCAACGTGTCGAACAGGCCGCCAGGCTTGATGCGGGCGGTCTTTTTCATCGGAGAGGGACTGACCGAGCCTTCGGTCAACAGCAACATGCCACGCATGCTCAACGAGCCCACCATTTTGGCCACTTCTTGTTCATCAGCCTTTAATTCGGCAGCAAGTTCGGCCAGGGACATCGAGCCAGCACGGATGACAGCACCAATCAAAGCCCGTTCATCGTCGGGTAGCTCCAACGTGTCAGCAATAGAGAACTTTTCGCCGGACTCATCAGGGTTGTCGACTTTACCGGAGAGTCGATCGAACATGCCGCCGGTCATCGGTTCAACTCCGGCATAGCGATGGGTTCGGGCTGTGGTCGGCACACTCCGCACCACAAGGTGCCACCCACGACAATGGCTTGCGGCGGCTGAACGCCAAACAAGGTGACCACAAAGGGAAGATTCGAGTGATGCGTGGCGCACACGCCTCGACCGCAGAACCGACAGGTCCCGCGGGCAGAGTCATCGCACTGTGCGCAGAGCATGGCTTTCCATCCCTTGTCCGCAGCCAATATCACTTGTCAAATGTCAACAAAGGTTAGCGCGTTTGCCCCAAATGCGCGTTGGGCTCGCTAACCCAATCGATCCCACATGCCGCCAGGCTTGTCATCTGTGCCTGAGAGTTCATCACTGGTGAGTCCATCCAGGCTGGACCACAAACTGTCCGCATCTGCATCGGTAGGCAAGTGTGTGCGCAACCACATCATCGCAAACATCCCGATTCCCCGGCGCAACTCATCAAGGTCTTGCTCCAGCTTGTGGAGTTCATCCGCATTGAGACGCTGGGCCTGCGAATTGCGAGCGATGGATAGCTTGCGTTGGAGTTTGATTAACTCTTCCGCCTTTTGCGTGGCCTCGCTGCCATAGCGACGTTCAAACTCGTCCAAGATTGCGCTGACTGAACGACCACCGGCCAGCACCATCATTTCGCTCTCGCTGGCGCCACGCGCTTCCAAGTCTTTGCGCAACCACGACTTTGACAACGGAATACCTAAGGCCACGATTCCTGCGGCAATCCCGAATACGGCCATTCCCACCAACGTAATGGCAGCAGCCGATTCATTGGGAATCGTCGTCAAGCGGTTAAACAGCGAGTGCAAGGTGACGGCGATCGTCAATGCACCCAAACCGACCGCGATGCGAATGATCGGGTGCCGGCGCAGCGTAAGGACCAGTGCGGCACCGACGATGGCCGTTGTTCCCGCGTGCATCAAGTTCGTTGAGCTCACCCGAGCAATAGCCAGTTCAAGCGATGCATCGCCTCGAGTGTTGGCT
>JAPLBW010000151.1:1344-4442 GCA_026392555.1 Actinomycetota bacterium | reverse complement strand
TAGCTCGCTACCGTTCGCCGATTCCAATTTATGCCTTCACGCCCGTTGAACAAGTGCGCAATCGTCTGACGTTGGTGTGGGGAGTGGAAACATTCCTTGTTCCACCGGTGGTTCACACCGACCAGATGGTGCGTCAGGTCGACGCTGCATTGCTAGACATGGGCCGTGTGGAGCCGGAGACCTCCGTGGTCATTGTGGCCGGCAGCCCGCCGGGAATCCCCGGAAGCACCAACGCCATGCGCGTCCACGTTATGGGGCACGCCGTGTCGGAACAGGCCTTGGCCTACCGCGAATAGTGGGTTCAGCCCAGCCTGCCTTCCCGGTCTAGCCGGTCGCACTGCTATCTTTTAACCACTCCGGTGCTGCTGGAGTGAAGTGACATCCTTTAAGGCCCGTCCAGTGAGGCGGGGAAGGAGGTCGGCCATGACGGCTGTCCCTGCTCGGCCCGCGGACTCGTTCCGCGAAGTGCTCGATGCCTCTGATATTTCTCGCGCATTAACGCGCATCGCTCATGAAATCGTAGAACGCAACAAAGGTTGCGAAAACATTGTCTTGCTCGGAATCCCTAGTCGGGGCGTCCCGCTGGCGCGACGCATCGCGGCCAAGCTGAGCGAGATTGATAATTCGCACGTTCCTGTCGGTTCCATCGACATCACCATGTACCGCGATGACTTGCGGCTCAAGCCCGCTCGCGCATTGGCGCACACGGAAGTTCCGCCCGAAGGTATTGACGGCCGCGTGGTCATCTTGGTCGATGACGTGTTGTTCTCTGGCCGCACGATTCGCGCCGCGATGGATGCGGTCTCCGACCTAGGGCGCCCGCAAGCCATCCAGTTGGCCACTCTGGTCGATCGAGGGCATCGTGAACTTCCCATTCGTGCTGACTATGTCGGCAAGAACCTTCCGACGGCTCAAAGTGAAGCTGTGCACGTGAAATTGACCGAACTTGACGATCAAGATTCCGTGGTGTTGGGGGTGGATGCCCAGTGAATACCCAAATGAAGGCGCACCTGCTCTCGACCACCGACCTCAATCGCGAAGCCGCGCTGCAGATTCTCGATACAGCCGAGGAGTTGGCTCGCGTCTCGGATATGCCGATTAAGAAGATGCCCACGCTGCGTGGACGTACGGTCGTGAACTTGTTCTTTGAAGACTCCACGCGTACGCGCATCTCGTTTGAAGCTGCTGCCAAGCGCCTCTCAGCTGATGTCATCAATTTTTCAGGCAAGGGTTCGAGCGTGAGCAAAGGCGAGAGCTTGAAAGACACCGCACTGACTCTTGCCGCTATGGGCGCGGATGCAGTGGTTATTCGGCACTCGATGTCGGGCGCTCCCCATCGGTTGGCCCACGCCGACTGGATGGATGCCCACGTGATTAACGCAGGGGATGGAACGCACGAACACCCCACCCAGGCATTGCTCGATGCTTTTACCCTGCGTCAACACCTGAGTGACCACATCACCGACCGTGCTGAAGGCAGCACAGGTCTTGATGGATTGCATGTGGCCATCGTTGGTGATGTCTTGCCCAATGTTCACTTGCTTAACACCCTCGGAGCGAAAGTCACCGTGGTTGCCCCGCCGACGTTGATGCCCTTGCACACTGACAACTGGCCGTGCGAAGGCTCATATTCCTTGGATGAAGTCCTGCCGAACGTCGATGCGGTGATGATGCTGCGCGTCCAGCACGAGCGCATGGATGGCGGATTCTTCCCGAGCACACGCGAATACAGCCAGCGCTATGGCCTGACAGTTCAGCGAGCCGCGACCATGCCCGATCACGCCATCGTGATGCACCCGGGTCCGATGAATCGAGGACTGGAGATCGAGTCACGAGTCGCGGATTCGCCACGCAGCGTCATCGTTGACCAAGTACGCAACGGTGTCTCCGTACGCATGGCTGTCTTGTACCTGCTGCTCGGTGGCAGCGAATCGGCATTGGGAGATGGTGTCGCATGAGCACCCTGTTGTTGTTGAAGAATGTGCGACCTCTCGGGGGAGCCACCGTCGATGTTTTGATTGATAGCGGCGTGATCGCTGCTATTGGTGCGGACCTGCCGGTTGACCAAGCGCACATCATCGACGGTAAGGGAGCTGTCTTGCTCCCCGGATTTGTTGACTTGCATACGCACCTTCGTGAACCCGGTCGCGAAGATGCGGAAACTGTTGAGACCGGTACGGCTGCGGCTGCGCGCGGTGGATTCACTGCGGTGTTCGCCATGGCCAACTCCACCCCCGTGGCTGACTCTGCCGCTGTGGTCGAACAGGTATGGCGACTGGGACGCGAAATCGGCTTATGCGATGTGCATCCAGTAGGGGCGGTATCGGTCGGCCTTCGTGGTGAACAGCTAGCCGAATTGGGCACTATGGCTGATTCAGCAGCGCGGGTTCGAGTCT
Organism: Actinomycetota bacterium; assembly: GCA_026392555.1. Lineage (GTDB taxonomy): Bacteria > Actinomycetota > Actinomycetes > UBA12327 > UBA12327 > AcAMD-2. The sequence continues at coordinate 2,046 of JAPLBW010000151.1, read as the reverse complement.
TCAGCGATGACGGACACTGCGTATCTGATGCCTTGCTGATGCGTCGGGCCCTGGAATACGTCAAAGCCTTTGATGGTGTGATTGCCCAGCACGCACAAGAGCCTGCATTGACTGCTGGCGCCGACATGAACGAAGGCGAAGTCAGTTCGCAACTGGGACTGCGTGGTTGGCCTCGCGTTGCGGAGGAATCCATCATCGCTCGAGACATCATGCTGGCCGAATACGTCGATTCGCGACTGCACCTGTGTCATGTATCAACGGCCGGCTCGGTTGAACTGGTGCGACAGGCCAAGGCTCGCGGCGTAAAGGTCACCGCTGAAGTGACGCCGCATCACTTGTCACTCACCGATGAGCTTGCTCGCACGTATGACCCGGCTTTCAAGGTCAACCCACCCTTGCGAACCTCTGCCGATGTCGAAGCGGTTCGCGCTGGATTGGCCGATGGAACGTTGGATGTGGTGGGAACCGATCACGCACCGCACGCCGATCAAGACAAAGACTGCGAATGGGGTTGCGCATCCTTTGGCATGTTGGGCCTACAAACCGCTCTGTCAGTCGTCGTGGATGCGATGGTTTCAACGGGCGCCTTGGATTGGGCCGGAGTCGCCGATCGCATGTCGATACGCCCCGCCCACATCGGCCAGCTAACAGACCAGGGGCGGCCCATTGAAGTAGGGGAGCCAGCGAACCTGGTGTTGGTCG
>JAPLBW010000151.1:0-1316 GCA_026392555.1 Actinomycetota bacterium | reverse complement strand
GTCGATCCCGACGCCACCTGGGTTGTGGACCCCGAGGAATTGGGTTCCAAGAGCCGCAACTCACCCTTTGCCGGTCAAACCCTGCCGGCCCAAGTTGTTCTGACACTCTTGCGCGGAAAGATGACGTATTCATTACAAGAAAAGGTGGCCCGGTGACTCAGCGTGTTTCAGCACTTCTGGTGCTTGAAGACGGTCGCACGTTTACCGGTGTTTCCTTTGGAGCTGTGGGCGAGACCTTTGGTGAAGCTGTCTTTTCCACCGGCATGAGTGGGTATCAAGAAACCCTTACCGATCCTTCGTACCACCGCCAAGTCGTGGTGATGACCGCGCCGCATATCGGTAATACGGGCATGAACACCACGGACGAGGAAAGTCGCAAGATTTGGGTTGCCGGTTATGTCGTTCGCGAACCATCGCGCATTGCGTCGAATTGGCGCAGCCAACGCACCCTCGAAGACGACCTGGTTGAAGCAGGCGTGGTGGGAATCAGTCGAATTGACACACGGGCATGCGCGACAAGGGCGCCATGCGGGTGGGAATTTCCACGGTAGAAAGCGATCCTGAAGCCCTGTTAGCCAAGGTCTTGGCAAGCCCAGGTATGGCAGGGGCAAACTTAGTCGCCGATGTCACGACATCGGCTCCCTACATCGTGGCCGCCCAAGGCGAGAAGCGATTCACCGTGGCGGCCCTGGACCTAGGAATCAAGGGCATGACCCCACAACAAATGGCCCAACGCGGAATCGAAGTCCACGTGATGCCAGCCTCAAGTACCTATGCGGACTTGATGGCCATCAACCCCGATGGCATCTTCTTGAGCAACGGTCCAGGCGACCCAGCCACCGCAAATCACGCCGTGGACGTCACACGCGAAGCACTCGCAGCTCGCACCCCAGTTTTTGGTATCTGTTTTGGCAATCAAATTCTTGGCCGGGCGTTGGGGTTTGGCACGTACAAGCTCAAGTTCGGGCACCGCGGTATCAATCAACCCGTGATGGACCGCATTACAGGGCGCGTGGAAATCACCGCACAAAACCACGGCTTCGCTGTTGATGCACCGATCACCGCGACGCCGCAATCACCAGTCGATACAGAATTTGGTCGTGTCAGCGTGAGTCATGTCTGCCTCAACGATGACGTGGTGGAAGGACTGACCTGTCATGACTTGCCAGCGTTCTCGGTGCAGTACCACCCCGAGGCGGCAGCCGGCCCCCACGATTCCAGTTATCTGTTTGATCGGTTTTGCGAAGTCATGGAAACCGGTTCGGTTAACGTAGGGGAGGCAACCCATGCCTAAGCGCACGGATATTTCCAGCGTG
>JAPLBW010000101.1 GCA_026392555.1 Actinomycetota bacterium | reverse complement strand
GACCGCGCCGTATACCGGGGTGCCGCCTAGATCATCCTTGGAAATCTTGCGCGTCAGATACAGGCCTTCAAGCGCGAACTCGACAGCCGCGGCTGCCATGGCTGGTGACTCAGCGCCGTCATCTCCTACTGCCGCAACGATGCGGGCCAGACCGTCGAAAGCGCCCACGTCATCCAAGATGGCCTTCGCCGTGACAAGGTCACCGCTGACCACATTGGTGTCCTCGTTGATTTGATCAACGAGGCCGGACAGATCAACCCCGGCCAGGTGGGAACGAAACACCTCCGCAATCGCCTTGCGCATGAGGTGTTGGAGGACTTCTTCTTCTCGTCCTTCTTCGCTGACTTCGAATTCGACTTTGCCGCGCAGTGTCGGGACCACTCCAGCCAGATCGCACACTCGGGCAACAGCAGGCTCTTCACCGGTGATGGCAGAGCGACGAAGCGCCGATGCTGCCACTGACTCGGTAGCAGCCACCGCGAATCGCGCGGAAATTCCAGAGCGATCATCGATAGCCGGTGATTGACGTACCAAGCGGGTAAAGCGCGCAATGGTTTCCAGGATGTGGCTCGGAACGATGGCTTGGAGCACGGCTTCTTGTCGAACCAGTGAAATCTCATCGGAGAGGTTAAGGGGATAGTGCGTGCGAATCTCTGCGCCAAAGCGGTCTTTGAGCGGAGTAATGATGCGACCACGGTTGGTGTAGTCCTCAGGGTTGGCCGATGCGACCAGGAGCAGGTCCAGGGGCAGGCGCAGCTGATAACCGCGCACCTGAATATCGCGCTCTTCGAGAACGTTCAGCAGTGCAACTTGGATGCGTTCGGCCAAGTCGGGAAGTTCGTTGACGGCGAAAATGCCGCGGTTCGTGCGTGGCACGAGGCCAAAGTGCACGGTTTCGGGATCTCCCAGCGTGCGACCTTGGGCCACCTTGATCGGGTCAACATCACCGATGAGGTCACCCACTGATGTATCAGGGGTAGCCAGCTTCTCGCCGTAGCGATCATAGCGGTGCATCCACGAAATCGGGGTGTCATCCCCTAGCTCAGCAACTCTGGCCTGCGACCACGGTGTCACCGGTTCGTACGGGTGTTCATTGAGTTCGCTGCCAGCAATAACTGGGGTCCATTCGTCGAGCAAACCCGTCAAACTGCGGATCAGTCGCGTCTTTCCTTGGCCGCGCTCGCCAAGCAAAACAATGTCGTGACCGGCGAGCAACGCTCGTTCCATTTGGGGTCGCACAGTTTGGTCAAAGCCGACCATCCCGGGGAAGGGATCGCGTCCCTGCTGCAGCATGGCGATCAAGTTGGTGCGCACTTCATCTTTGACACTGCGCAATTCATGGCCACTAGCGCGTAGTTCGGCGAGGGTGGAGATCTGAGGTTTTCCGATGGGTGAAGTCACAGGTCAAAACTACGCCTGTTGGGCGAATCCTGCGCGTGCGAAGCCTCAATCTGTCTCTGATCGGCCACAATGGGCACATGACCCGATGTGCTGATGGCCTTGCTCGAGGTGGCCACGTAGAAGACACTGCTGCCCGCGCTGCGCAACGCGCCTTGGATGGGCTGCAGGGGCGCGCTCCTGACGTGGCGACGATCTTCATCGCCGGCAGTGCTCCCGAAGAAGCCGAAAGTGCACTCCTGAAGGCCGCTGAAGTCATCGGTGCGCAAACGGTGATTGGTTGTACGAGCGACGGAGTGGTTGCTGGTACTCACACCTCCGGTGGCGAGCCGGCTGTCTCTGTCTGGGCTGCTTCGATTCCGGGTGCTCGCATTCGTAGCTTCCACCTTGAAGTCATCCGCACGCAAGACTCCTTGGCAGTGGTCGGAATGCCACAGCGACGCGAGGACGACAAGGTCGCCCTCATGCTTGCTGACCCGTGGTCATT
>JAPLBW010000075.1 GCA_026392555.1 Actinomycetota bacterium | reverse complement strand
CCTGCTGGATCACGCCCGAGACCACATCGCCTTCGCGACCCGTCCATTCGCCGAAGGAGCGCTCATCGTCAACAACGCGTAGGCGCTGCATGATGACCTGGCGGGCGGTGGCTGCGGCGATCCGGCCAAATCCTTCGGGGGTGTCCTGAAATTCAGGGGCGAGCTCGCCTTCCTGGGTGCTTTCGCCGCGCACCCAAACCGAAACATGACCCGTCTTTTGATCAATCTCTACGCGAGCATGCCCATACGCACCCTCGGTGTGGAGATACGCGGTCAACAATGCTGCCTGCAAAGCTGAAACTACAACCTCAAAAGGAATTTCCTTCTCAGTAACCAATGCGCGCAGCGCGCTCATGTCGATATCCATGTCACTGCCCTTCTTCGTTGTCGTCAAACTCATCGAGTTCGTCGCTGAGTTTGTCGTTGATGCGTGACCGGTTGAATTCAATTTGCACAACTGCTTTTTCCACATCAGCAAAGGCAACGTCCACGCTGGTGGAGTCGTCGTCGTCAACCAACGTCGCAGATGTTTCGTTCGTTGAGGCCACTCGACCCGTGATGGACTCACCATCGGTCAAGGTGACTTTGACCAGTCGGCTAGCCGCCCGGCGCCAGTGGCGCTCGAGAGTCAGGGGTCGATCCACTCCAGGCGAGGTGACTTCCAAGACGTAGGGGGTCTCGCCCATGGCATCGACATCATCGAGGGCGCGAGACACCTCGCTGCTGATGCGCGCAACATCGTCCAGGTCAACGCCCAGATCACTGTCAATCACGATCTTGACCAGGCGGCGACGGCCCGCAGCCATCACAGAAAGCGCCTCAAGGTCATAGCCCTGGTCTTGGACCACGGGTTCAACAACGGCCCACACTCTGTCTTCGGATGCGGTCATCAAAGCTCTCCTGACAGGGGGTCCAGTTGTGGTCAAACAGTTGTTAATCTGTCGTGCTGTAGTGCGCAATACAGTCAGAGCGTACGCCCTGCCACTAACCTGACGCTACTGCCTTACTCCCCCACCTGCACATCCGAGAGGACTACCCATGCGCCCCATCTCACGCCGAGGCGTGCTGTCTGGGCTGGGCTTGGGTGTGGCCTTGGGTGTCAGCGGACTGTCGGTCAGTGCTTGCAGCAGCAACGACAACGCCCTCGATCCGCGCGTGGACGAAGCGGGAGTTAATCAAGTTTTTGTCGCCGAAGCAGCATTGCTTGCCGGTGCCCAATCTTTAAGCAAAGCCCGCGAAGCAGTGGTCATTCATCAAGCTCACATTGAGGCACTCCTCGCGGCCGGCGCGACGACGGAAGTCGTTGAACCCGCCCCCATCACTTCATTGACCAAACTTGCCAATGCCCAACGCAAACAGGCGGCTCTGTGTGCCCGGGTCGCGGTCGGCGCTTCACCGCGCATTGCGCGGCTGCTGGCCTCCATCGCGGCCTCGAACGCATCCCTGGCCAGTGTTGAGGTGGCTTCATGAGCGTCCTTGATCGCCTGCAGCTCGCGCTCGCGGGTGAACATGCTGCGATTTACGGCTACGGCGTAGTCGGGGGGCGACTCACCTCGCAATCTGGGCGGGCTTTGACCAACCTGAACGCTCATCGCAGTGCCCGCGATCAACTCTCACGATTGATTGTCAGCAAAGGCGCCGAACCGGTACCGGCTGATCCGTTCTATGCCGTAGATATTTCGGCTGGAACGCAAAAACAACTGGTCACCACGGCCATTGCCATCGAAGATCGTCTCAGCGTGCTCTATGCAGAATTGATGCTTGAAAACGATGCGTCGGCTCGCGGCATTGCTGTAGAGCAACTCCAAGGATGCGCCGTGCGGGCCACCCAGTGGCGGGGCCGAGCACAAGCATTTCCCGGCTTAAGCCAAGTCGCGCCGACTAACTAGCCACGTACCTCGGCCACAATGGCGGCTAGTGCGTCAGCAGTTGCTACCTCACGACTGTGACCTGAAGCGCGATCGCGAATTTCGAGGACGCCACTGGCGAGACCCTTACCGATCACGATGATCGTAGGGATTCCGATCAGTTCAGCATCCTTAAACTTCACGCCAGGTGAGACCCGGCGTCGATCGTCATAGAGAACTTCGATGCCTTGTTCTTCCAGGTCGCTCACCAGGTCATCAGCGAAGGCGTACAGCTCGTCTTCCTTGCCCGCGGCCACGATATGAACATCCGCGGGCGAAATACTGCGTGGCCAACTCAAACCGATCTCGTCATAGGTTTGTTCAGCGACAGCGGCCACCGCGCGCGATACGCCGATGCCATACGAACCCATGGTCACGACTTGCTGCTTGCCATTTTCGTTCAACACCTTCAGTTCCAAGGCTTCCGCATACTTGGTGCCTAGTTGGAAGATGTGGCCGATTTCAATTCCCCGCGCGCTGACCAATTCGCCATGACCATCGGGGGCTAGGTCGCCATCGCGCACCGCCACTGCCTCAACGGTGCCATCGGGCGTGAAGTCGCGTCCCACGACGAGGTCATACACGTGCTGACCCGTGGAGTTGGCACCACTGATCCACGCCGAACCAGTGCTCACGCGCGGATCAACCAAGTAACGAATGCCACTAGCGCTTTGTTCACCCAACACCTGCGGGCCGATGTAGCCGCGCACTAAAGCAGGGTGCTTAGCGAAATCTTCTTCGCCCAGTGGTTCAACAGTAGCGGGGAAAACGGCGGCCTCTAGGCGACGCAGGTCTACTTCGCGATCACCGGGCACGCCAACCACCAACACGTCGGTGGAGTCATCAAGGTAGGTGAGCTTGAGGACCACGTTCTTTAACGTGTCAGCCGCAGTCCATTCACGACCATCTGCTCGCGGGAAGTCACGGTTAGACAGTGCAACCAGGTCGTCGATGGTTTCGCAGTTGGGGGTGGCTTCCACATGGGCAGCCGGCAGTCCATCGAAACTGACCGGAGCCGGCGCCGGCGTAACCACCGCTTCGACGTTGGCGGCGTAAAGCCCATCGGTACTGCGCACGAAGGTGTCTTCACCGGACACACAAGGCGCGAGGAATTCTTCACTTTGACTTCCACCCATGGCACCGGCCATGGCCGACACGATCACGTACTCCAAGCCGAGGCGGTCAAAGATGCGGATGTAGGCCTGCCGGTGTTGTTCGTAGGACTCTTGCAAACCAGCATCGTCGAGGTCAAAGGAATACGAGTCCTTCATCACGAATTCGCGGCCACGCAAGATTCCAGCGCGGGGGCGGGCTTCGTCGCGGTACTTGGTTTGAATTTGATACAAGCTCAAGGGCAAATCTTTGTAACTGGAGTACTCGCTCTTGACCAAGAGGGTGAACATCTCTTCGTGCGTCGGGCCGAGCAACATGTCTGAGCCCTTGCGGTCCTGCAAGCGGAAGAGAGTCTGGCCGTATTCCGTCCAGCGCGCGGTGGCTTCATAGGGTTCACGCGGCAACAGGGCTGGGAAGTGCACTTCTTGGGCGCCGAAGGCATCCATTTCGTCACGCACGATCTGCTCGACCTTGCGAAACACCCGCCACCCCAAGGGCAACCAGGTGAAGATTCCAGGGGCTACTCGGCGCACGTATCCCGCGCGCACCAACAGGGTGTGGCTAGGGACTTCAGCATCGGCAGGATCTTCACGCAAGGTACGCAAGAACAGCGTGGACATACGCAAGATCACGAGTTTTCCTCCGAGGCTGGGGCTGGTGGCGTAAGCGTATCGGTCTTGCTGCGCAGAGCGGCTAGAACAGGATGGAAGCGAACGTGTCTGTCTGGGTGAAGCCAGCGCGAAGGTAGGCCCGACGGGCTGATGTGTTGTAGTCATTGACATAGAGCGAGACGGCCGGAGCAATGTGAGTTTGCGCGTAGCTCGCAACCGCTGCCATGCCAGCGGCTGCCATGCCCAGCCCGCGCATCTGCGGATCGATCCACACGCCTTGAACCTGGCAGGCCTGGGCTGACACTGCGCCGATTTCGGCCTTAAAGACCACACGACCGTCTTCAATGCGAGCCAGTGCTCGACCTGACCGAATGACATCGGCGATCCGCGCGCGATACACATTCATACTTTCGCCGTGAATGGGTGAAATCCCGACTTCTTCGGTGAACATGTCAATGCAGGCTGGCATCAAAATATCGAGTTCGTCTTCGCGTACCAAGCGCACCAGAGGATCGGGCTCAATGGACGGCGCCTGCGTCAGCGTCATGACTGGTTGGTTGGTGCGTTCGTCACGAGCTGGACCCCATGACGGTTCCAGTAAGCGCCACAACTCAGCCACTTCCTCGGCCGGCCCCACAATCGAGGAACAGCGCCGACCGAATTTGCGTGATCGGTCGGCGAAAGCAAACAGCGCGGCCTCGGTTGCTTCTACCGGAACGAGATTGGCGCCGTTGTACATGGCCGATACCAACTGCTGGCCCTCAAACCATCCCCACACTTGGCCACCCATTCGCCAACTGTGCATAGCGGAGGCATGGACGCGGTGAGCAACAAAGCAATGCCGAACCGGATCGCGGTCCAAGAGTTGTTGCAGGTCTGGCAAATCCGTCGGTGTGAGCTCGCGTAACGAAGACGTCGCCAGGGCGTGCTCATCAGTTGTCATTTCACGCGCCGATCACTGGTCATTAGCGAATTTCGACGACCGGGCCAATGCCCTCGGCTTCAGGATCGATTCCCATTTCCTCGGCCATGCGCAACGCTTCCTCGATCAAGGTCTCAACAATTTCCGATTCGGGAACGGTCTTGATGACTTCACCGCGAACAAAAATTTGACCCTTGCCGTTACCCGAAGCCACCCCAAGGTCAGCTTCGCGGGCTTCGCCTGGACCATTGACCACGCAGCCCATGACGGCAACGCGTAGTGGAACGGTGAGGCCTTCTAAACCAGCGGTGACTTGTTCAGCCAACGTGTACACATCGACTTGCGCGCGACCACAGGACGGGCACGACACAATTTCTAGTCCGCGTTGACGCAAACCGAGGGACTCAAGGATCTGGTTGCCGACCTTGATTTCCTCTACCGGCGGAGCCGACAGTGACACTCGAATCGTGTCGCCGATTCCGTCCGCGAGCAAAGCGCCAAAGGCCACCGCAGACTTAATCGTGCCTTGGAATGCGGGACCGGCTTCGGTCACACCTAAGTGCAAGGGGTAATCGCATTTTTGTGACAGGAGTCGGTAGGCCTGTCCCACAACGCTGATTCCACGAGGGCTTCTGGATTGGCCTTCCCTTACTTTTCGAGCAAACGCTTATCAAGCGAACCCGCATTGACACCAATGCGGATCGGAATACCTGCATCGCCTGCAGCCTTGGCGATGTCTTTGACCTTGTCGTCAAAGGCTCTGATGTTGCCCGGGTTAACGCGCACGCCAGCGCAACCGGCGTCAATCGCAGCGAAAACATACTTCGGTTGAAAATGAATGTCAGCAATCACCGGAATGCCGGACTTCTTGGCAATGGCTGGAAGTGCTTCAACGTCGTCTTGGCTTGGAACAGCTACGCGCACAATCTGACAACCCGACGCGGTGAGTTCAGCAATTTGTTGCAACGTGGAGTCAACGTCCGCGGTCAACGTGGTGGCCATCGACTGCACCGAGATCGGCGCATCGCCGCCGACCAACACTGGGTGCGTGGGGTGGTTCAGCAACAACTGACGCGTCTTGCGTCGAGGGGCTAGTGGAACCGGTGGCGCAGCGGGCATACCGAGGTTGAGCGAGGTCATGGATTCAGTATCCCCTATTGCAATTGATTTAGAGTCCCAAGGTAATCGGCTTGAACAAGTCGGCCCACACGAGCAGCACACCCATGAGGATCAAAACGATGGAAATCCCATAGGCCAATGGCAAAGCCTTAGCCACATCGACCGGCCCAGGGTCTGGCTTGCCACGCATTCGAGCCCAGCCCCGCTTGATGCCTTCCCACACTGCGCCGATGGCGTAACCACCATCGAGCGGTAACAACGGGATGAGGTTGAACAGGAACAGGAACAAATTCAAGCCAGCAAGAAGACCCAAGATCTGTAGTGCTTTGAGCTGTACGTCAATGCCTTCGGCGGCCACGACCTCACCACTAATCCGCCCGACACCAACCACCCCGACCAGCCCATTGGGATCGCGGGGTTGACCACCAAAGACGGTCTTGGTGAGTTCGTACATCTTCACGGGCAAAGTGACGATGGCTCGTGTGGCTTGCTTGGTTATTGCCCACATCTGCTTGGGAACGGCGATGAAGGATTGCTTGACCAGCTCTTCCGTGGGGGCAAGTCCGAAATACAGACCAGGCTCAATGCTGGTGATCTCACCTTGATCATTGAACGTCGGTCGGGGAGCTTGGACCAACGTCGTAGTCAAACGCAAGGTCTTGCCATCACGATCAACGGTGAAAGGAACATTGGACTTATCGCTGGTGCGAATTTGTGTGCGCACCTGTTCCCAGTTTGAGGTGGCCACGCCGTTGAACGAAACAATGCGGTCGCCCACTTTAAGGCCCGATTCAGCAGCAGGAGAAGGCGTATTGGGGCACTTGGTCAAAGATTTGTCGGCCCGAAGAGAGGCTTCGGTAGGAATACACGGCGCGACGTAGCCCACAACGTTGCTCGGTGTAGGTAAACCAAGGGCCATAAAGGCGATGGTGAACAAAATCGCCGAGATGATCAGGTTCATCGTCGGGCCGCCGAGCATCACCACTAATTTTTGGCGAACCGGGAGCTTATAAAAGACGCGGTCAGCATCATCCGGGCCGATTTCATCTGCTGCGGTTTGTCGAGCATCATCGACCAACGCACCCATGCGGCT
>JAPLBW010000224.1 GCA_026392555.1 Actinomycetota bacterium | reverse complement strand
GAGGCCCCTGTGACTGGTGTGAATCCTGTGGTGAGGGGGCTACAGGAATCCATCGGTCGCATCCGCCACGCCGAACCCCAGTTTGTGCCTAACGGGGCTGATCCCTAGTCTTAAGACACCTCGTTGTAAAACGGGGCAACGCCTAATCCCGGAGCGTCCGGGAACCGGGGACCCACGTACTTGGGGTGAATCGGTCGAACAGACCGTAGGGCCACACTTCCCAGCCCGAACCCGTCAGCTCACCTGGTCGGCGCGAGAGGAAGAGGAGGCCGCCTTCGTGGCGACCCGATCACTGTTTGGCCATTCGACGCTGCGCGCTGTCGTCGGCCTGAGCGCTGCCACCTTGCTGTTCACGGTGGTCCCAGCCGGCTCATCTACTGCAGAACCGTCTCTTAGTCTGGCTGAGGTCACGCGCCAAGTCGCTGCTCTCAACGAAGAAGCCTCAAATGCCAATGAGGATTTTCTCGCGGCGCAAATCAATGTCGACAACGCGAATCGTCGCCTGTCTTCAGTCCAATCACGCATTGCCCGCGAACAGCGCAATCTCAATCGTGTACAGAACGATATTTCCAGCTTGGCTTCCATCGCCTATCGCAGCGGTGGCTTGGATTCATCTCTTGAGCTGCTACTGGCCGATAATCCCACTGAGTTTTTGAATCGCTCTGCATCACTGGATCAATTATCCCGTGGGCAAGGTGCCGCGCTTCGTCGCGCGCAAGCCTCAAGCCAGCGGCTGGCGCAAGATCAGTTGGCCCTAGGGCAAGAACTTGGCACTTTGAAGTCGGCCAAGGCCAGTGCCGCCTCGGCTGCAGATGCGGTCAGTTCCCGGGCTGCCAAGGCTCGCGCATTGCTGGCCCGTTTGACGGCGGAGGATCGAGCCCGCTACGCCGCGGCGCAAGCTGCTCGACGTGCTTCTATTGCGCGGGCAAGTCGCGCAGCCATCCGTTCGGGTGGATCATCCGGTGGTGGATTTAGTGGCGGGAGTGCAGGTTCAGGCCGCGCAGCCACTGCTGTTGCCTATGTCAAGGCACAAGTTGGCGACAGTTATGTGTGGGGAGCTGCCGGGCCTAGTTCGTTTGACTGCTCAGGTTTGATGTTGGCTGCGTGGGGTGCAGCCGGCGTGTCTTTGCCGCACCAGTCAGGTGCTCAATACGGTGCTACTAGTCGGGTTAGTCGCTCCGAACTTCGTCCGGGTGACTTGGTCTTCTTCTACAGTCCCATTTCTCACGTCGGCATGTACATCGGCGGCGGGCTCATGGTTCATGCTGCTAACCCCGGCGATGGAGTGGTCGTTGATTCAATCGATGGTTACTGGTCTGGTCGTTGGGCTGGCGCAGGCCGCGTTTAAGCAGCTAGGACTCCAGGCGAGTCGTTCGCCCTGTCTTTAGTGCGGGCGCGCATCTACGATGGAAAGCATGTCGCAGGTGGATCCGCCGGAGCCAGCCCAGACGCATCGACGTATTCGCGCCGTCTTTGGCGTTGCCGCGGGTATCGTGATTTTGCTGGTGGCTACAGCACCTTCGCTCTTGCTCCAATCTGACCCACCCCCTGTTGCTGTTCAAGGGCAGGCATTTGTTGTCCCCACATTCCCAGTTGCCACCCTGACCCAATCTCCTTCGGACCAAGACGCAGTAGAACGGCAGGCCATTTCAGTCGTACTGGCAGAGCGCAGCGCTGCGGTGGTGGGGAGCCAGTCCCAAACTTTTATGGACACGGTGGCGCAATCTGATGCCACGTTCACCGGTTCTCAGCTTCGTCTTGCTACCAATTTGATTACGCTGCCGTTTAAGCAGTGGGACTACACCTTGCTCAACAAGCTCCAGCCGACCGATTCGGCGTCATCGTCAATTCAACACCGGTCGTGGTTTTACGCACCATGAGTTTTGTCCCTGAAAGTGGCACCTGGAAAGTTGTTGCGGACACCGACACTGGACGGTTCCGTCAGCCGTGGGATGTTGATGTCATTTCGCTCGTCCGGTCAAGTGATGTACTCATGCTTGTCCTAGGTAACGCTAAGCCGACGTCATCGCTGAAGGAGCAGGCCGGTCAGGCAGTGCGAGATGTGACCACATTTTGGGGGACGGACTGGGACAAGCAGGTACTCGTCGTGGTTCCACGCAGTCAAAAGCAGTTGGGAACCTTGTTGCGAAAGGATGGCTCGAATTATTCGGCATTAGCAGCCATTGCCACCGCTGAGCGCAACGGTGGATCAGGGGATGCGCCCGCTAACGTGGTGTGGGTGAACCCAGCCGGCTTTGCCAAGATCAATGCCCTGGGACGCACGATCGTTTTGCGCCACGAAATTTTGCACGTGGCAACGGGTGCTGCTGTCCCCAATGAATTCCCACTGTGGCTAGAAGAAGGTGTGGCCGAATACTTCGGCTATCGAGATTCAGGCGTGAAGCAACAAATCATCGCTTCTTCCCTTTTGGCTGATGCCAAAAACGGGCGGGTGCCGTCAAGGTTTGCAAAGACGGCAGATTTTGTCCCCACCAGCCCACGACTATCGCAAGCCTATGAAGGATCGTGGTGGGCAGCGCGACTCATCGTTCAAAACTATGGTGAGGCGGCTTTGATCCGGGTGTATCGGACGGCTCTTGCGCAATCCAACAAGAAGACTGCCGTTGATGTGGCCTTGCGCCAAGAGTTAGGAATTTCTGAGGCCGAACTGATCTCGTTGTGGCGAGCCTCGATTAAGGATGCGGCGTGATGGGTCGCACACTCGTCATCACTAATGACTTTCCGCCTCGTCCGGGCGGAATTCAATCCTTTGTCCATGGCTTGGTATCGCGATTGCCCTCCGATGCAGTGGTGGTGTTGACGTCGGCTTGGCGCGGTTCCCAGGAGTTTGACCAAGCACAGGATTTCCCCGTCGTTCGGGTGAAATCCAAGGTGCTGCTCCCTGGTCCTCGGGCCAAGCGGTTGGCCAAGGAATTAATGCGGCAGTACGACTGTGACCGAGTGTTGTTTGGTGCCAGTGCTCCACTGGGCTTGATGGCTCCGGCATTGCGTAAAGCCGGGGCGGTGCGCTGCATCGGCATCACACATGGGCACGAAGCCGGGTGGACGCGCTGGCCCATTGCTCGACAATTTATAAAGTCGTTAGGAGCCCGCCTTGATGCCATGACGTATCTCGGGGAGTACACGCGATCTGCGATTGCGGATGCGATTGGTCCACAGCGTGCCACAGGCTTAGTGCAATTGACACCTGGTGTGGACCCAGACCTGTTTTCACCCGATGTTGATGGATCGGCAGTGCGTGAGCGTTACGACCTAGGGCAGCGCCCGGTGATCGTGTGCGTTTCACGTCTGATGCCACGCAAGGGCCAAGATGTGCTGATTGACGCCATGCCCTCGGTGCTGGCGCAAGTCCCCAGCGCGGTCTTGTTGATTGTCGGTGGCGGACCACACAAGAAAAAACTCATGAAGAAGGTGTCCGAACTCGGCCTCACCACGTCAGTGATCATCACCGGGTCGGTTCCCTGGGATCAGTTACCAGCCCACTATGCAGCCGGCGATGTGTTCGCGATGCCCTGTCGTACGCGCTTGCGTGGTTTGGATGTTGAGGGGTTGGGCATTGTCTATTTGGAAGCCAGTGCCTCAGGTTTACCCGTGGTGGGCGGCCGCAGTGGTGGTGCACCCGATGCTGTTCTTGAAGGAGTGACCGGCCACAGCGTTGACGGAAATGATGCTGTTGGTCTCACGGAGAACTTGGTAGAACTGCTCACTGATCACGCCAAGGCTCACCAAATGGGACAAGCTGGCCGGGCTTGGGTGCAAGACAAATGGACCTGGGACGCGCAGTTAGACAAGCTCGCAGCTATTTTGGCTGGCTAGTTTTCGCCGATTTCGCCGATTTCGCCGATGGGGGCGCTTGGAGTAATACGTAATCCTGATCGGTCAGTAGAAGTTTCCATTGCCGATGATTGGTGAGTTCGTAAGTGAGTGCGCTGTCTTTGCCCAAGACAGCGAAGTTTGGCTGGACGTGTGTGAGCAATCCTTGCCAGTCACCTTCAAGTTTTTCGGCCTTGATGTAGCGATCAATGTAGGGGCCGCCGTCGCGATCTGCTCTGCCATCGATGGCTAGCTTGATGTTCTTACCACCGAAAGCGGCCAGTACCCCGGACGAATTGTAGGAATTCAAGACGCGTTTGGGGCCGGCAATGCTCGATAGTTTCGTTGCGATGGTGAGTGGCTTAGCTTTGCCCAAGGGATCGCCCTGTGCGGTGAGCCAGAGTCCACCAACCAGGGTCACGCTGATCAGGCCGATACCCACAACAGTTAGTGACTTCTTCTCCGCGGGCGAAACTGACCGAGAGCGCAGGGGGTTAAGCGTGCTGAGGGCGGCGGCGGCCAACGGTGCCAGCAGGATGGTCGCCGGTAGAACATTTCTAAATGCCGATCCGCCAAAGATAAACAGAGCAAGAACGAACAGCAGTTGGGACCAGGGCACCGGCTCGCGTCGACGGATCCACGTCCCCACCGTGAGGGCGATGATCGCTAGGAAGCCCATGGTGATGGTTGACCACACCGTGGCCAGTTGCCATTCGGCGATGTTGGCGGTGGCAGCCTTGAATTGAAAGGGGATCACCAGGCTGGCCAAACCCAAGGGAGTGATACAACCAGCAATCAATGACAACGCCGAGAGTTTGGCTGCCGTGAATGCCAGCGATCGCTTGTCCTGTGATCGGTCCAGGACACAACCGATAGCGATAACGGCAAATAGTGCTGGGGCTAGCACCCACATTCCATGCAGGTTGGCCCACACGATGACGATCGGGGCGACAACAAACCACCGAGGCGCGCGTCCAGCAACGAGCAGATCAAAGGCAACGGCGCTGAGCCAAATCAAAGCAATCAGCGAAGCCATGAGTGGGCGTTCTTGAAAAAGATAGGAAACGGGAATCAAGCTGAGGGTAAAAACGATGAGAACCGCCGCTGGCGTTGCCCGCTTGAGCAACATCAGCGCGTAGGCCGTCAGGAATACCAGTGCGAGTGCGGTGCGCAGCCAGATGATTCCGGCCCACCCCCCGGCGTTGTGCACACCAGCCATGACGACTTCACAGAGCCATTGCGTGGTTCGCCAGGAAGCATCAAAGGTGGACCAGGAATTACCCAGGTTGGCCACGGAGCGGGAATCGAGAATCTCCTGTCCGATAAGGACATGCCAGTACGTGTCGATATCGGTGATGGGCCCGATGGTGAGGGCAAAGGCCGCAATACCCACGGCGAGGAGCGCTAAATGCGCTAGCTGTAGAGGCGCTCGTTGAGATGTCGCTCGTTCGTCGCTAGACACGGTGTAAACCTACTGTCCAGTGGGAGAGCGGGGAATTAGCAGGTGGAGGTTGAGCCCGCGCTGACACAAGACGAGGTCTTGTTGAAAGTGTTCTTTACGCCGATCCCGAGGGCAAAGAGAATGGCGACGATCACGGCAGCAATAGCGGCGACCAAGAGACCATATTCAACAGAAGATGCGCCACCATCTCGCGAAGAATTGCTGGAACCGTCGCGCAGATGTCGGCCAGTAGTGAAAGTGGCGAAGACCCGCGCGACGGCGTCAGACATAATTAGCAACCTGCGCCGGTACCGGCGCTGATGCACGAGGAAGTCTTGGAGAAGCTGCCCTTGATAAGTGTCCCCAAGCCGAAGACGATACCCACGATGACTGCAGCAATAGCAGCAATGAGCAGGCCGTACTCAACAGCCGAAGCACCCTCGTCGGAACGAGTCATGGTGTTGCGGATTCGGTTCATCATGGTGGAGCCCTTCGTGATGTCTGGTGCTAAAAAGCAGGGGAAGTCCGCTCTTGAGCAGTTGTCTTTAGAAGTATATTACGAACAAAATAGGGCGTTTTGATCCCTAGATCGGACGAATACCATCCACCGAACGGCTGATTTTATGCCTGATGCGCCCAGATCAGCCCATAAAGCGAGGGCGAATTAGCAGCCGGCGCCGGTGCCAGCGCTGATGCAGGACGAGGTCTTGCCGAAGCTGTCCTTGACTAGCGTTCCCAGGCCAAAGACGATACCCACGATCACGGCAGCGATGGCTGCAATCAGCAGGCCGTACTCAACAGCGGATGCACCCTCATCATTAGTAAATTTCATGACTTCAGGGTACCTCAGCCACGCCCTTCAGAGGTGATCAAACCCATATTCAGAGCCGTCATTAAGGCCTGGGCGCGGTTTGCCGCGCCTAATTTCTCGTACAGCTTGCTCACGTGGGTCTTGGTAGTGGATTGGCTGATGTAGAGTTGCTTGGAGATTTCAGCGACCCCGAGGCCATCGGCCAGGAGATTGAGGACCTCTCGTTCGCGTGGAGACAGTTGGGGCCCGGAGGGGCTCAGGCGCCGCTGCATGGCTTCGGCGAGATTCGGAGCGCTAAAGGATCCTGGCATCGCGACGGCGTGACGGGCTGCTGCCAGCACATCTTCGGCAGGGGCATCTTTTGATACAAAA
This sequence comes from Actinomycetota bacterium, assembly GCA_026392555.1. GTDB lineage: Bacteria > Actinomycetota > Actinomycetes > UBA12327 > UBA12327 > AcAMD-2. The sequence continues at coordinate 53 of JAPLBW010000224.1, read as the reverse complement.
GCGGACGCACCATTGTCGAGCGCACCAAAGAGGTATTCATCGCCGGAATACAT
>JAPLBW010000126.1 GCA_026392555.1 Actinomycetota bacterium | reverse complement strand
GCACACCGCCGGAGTCGAAACCACCACTGGACCTTTGGGGCAAGGCATTGGCAATGGCGTCGGCATGGCCTTGGCTGCCCGACACGAGCGCTACCTACTTGACCCCACCGCGGCGCATTCCATCTTTGATCACCGCATCTGGGTACTGGCATCGGACGGCGACATTGAAGAAGGCGTCAGCGCCGAGGCCTCGTCGTTTGCGGGCCGACAAGAACTGGGTTTACTCAACGTCATCTACGACGACAATCAGATCACCATCGACGGGCCCGCAAGCCTTGCCCTCAGTGAAGATGTTGCCGGTCGCTACCTCGCTTATGGCTGGCACGTGCAAACTGTTGACCGTGCCGCGAACGGTGATGTAGATCTGCCCGCCTTCGCTGCAGCGTGCGAGGCCGCCAAACTCGAAACTGCCAAGCCCAGCTTGATCGTCCTCAAGACCACCATTGCCTGGCCAGCGCCATCTGCTCAAAACACCTCCGCATCTCACGGCAGTGCCCTCGGTGCCGATGAAGTCGCCGCTACCAAGACGGTTCTTGGATTTGATCCGGAACAACACTTCGCCATCGACGATGAAGTCTTGACGCACACTCGGCAGGCTAAGGTTCGCGGCGCCCAGCTGCATAGCGAGTGGAACCAGGCTCGCGCGCAGTGGCAAGCCGCTAATCCTCAGCAAGCCGCTCTCCTTGCGCGACTTGAGTCCGGGGAACTCGCATTGCCCACCTTTGATGTAGGCGCCCAGGTCGCGACGCGTAAAGCTTCCGGAGCCGTTATCAATGCCCTCGCCGGACAATTGCCTGAATTGTGGGGTGGCTCAGCAGACCTCGGCGAGTCCAACAACACCCACATCAAGGGTGCGGACAATTCCACGCCGGCCACGCCAGCCGGTGCCAATATCGCGTTCGGTATCCGCGAGCACGCGATGGGCTCGATCATGAACGGGATCGCCCTGCACGGTCGTAGCAAAGTATTTGGCGGCACGTTCTTGGTCTTCAGTGACTACATGCGCCCTGCGGTTCGACTAGCAGGACTCATGGGACTGCCCGTGACCTATGTGTGGACACACGATTCAATCGGCTTGGGTGAAGATGGGCCCACGCACCAGCCCATCGAGCACTTGGCAGCGCTGCGAGCCATCCCCAATCTCAACGTGATTCGCCCAGCCGATGCGAACGAAACGGCCGCGGCTTGGCAGGTGGCATTGACAAGTACATCCACCCCGACAGCTTTGATTTTGACTCGTCAGGATGTTCCAGTTCTCGATCGCTCGGGTGCCACCACAACTAGTGACGACAGCGATCCCTTGACCAAGGGCGCCTACACGATTTCGCCCGCTGACAATCCGGACGTCATTTTGATCGCCACGGGATCTGAAGTCAGCTTGGCTCTGCAGGCGCAAGAATCACTCAAGACTCAGGGCGTGGCCGCATCCGTAGTCTCCATGCCCTGCGTTGAAATCTTCCGCGACCAACCGAAGGCGTATCGCGACGAAGTGTTGCCACCGAGTGTGCGTGCGCGGGTGTCGATTGAAGCGGGCATTACGCCACCATGGCGAGAGTTTGTTGGCGATGGCGGACGCAGCATTGGCATTGATCACTACGGCGCATCGGCCAATGGATCAACCTTGTATCGCGAATTTGGAATTACGGTAGAAGCTGTGGTCGAGCAAGCCTTGGCCGCCAAGGGCCAGAACTAGCCTTCCCAAACCTCGCCACGCACTTTGGCGATGGCTTCGGCCAAGATGGCGTCGCCATCTTCCTTGCTCCGGCGTTCGCGCACATAGGCCAAGTGGGTCTTATACGGCTCGTTCTTTTGTGCCGATGGCGGATTGGCCTTGTCCTGGCCGGCTGGAGCTCCACACTTGGGGCAATCCCATAGCTCAGGGATTTCAGCATCACTAGCAAATGATGGCGATACTTCGTGGCCTGAGGCGCACCAAAAACTGATGTAGACCCGTGGAGCCGCTTCGCCACGTTCGGCTTCGCCCATGGGGCCTGCGCCAACGCGACTACCGCGAATTGCACTTCCGCCAGCCATGAAGATCCTCCCTAGAGCCCATTACATCGATACCTACGTACCGTGCCGTGCTACACCCACTCGTACTGTTTCGGCGGGTTAGTTTGCTGCCTTAAGTACTAGCCCTAAACCAAACACACAAACGGCCCAAATTAGTCCCACAGCAACGGTGAACCGGTCAAGGTTCTTTTCCACAACTGACGAGCCACCGAGCGAGGACGACATTCCGCCACCGAACAGGTCAGACAATCCGCTGCCCTTGCCCTTGTGCAACAGCACCAAAGCAAGCAACAGCAAACTCGTAACGACCTGGACGATTCCCAGAAACACGATCATGACTGACCCCTCTGACAATGGGCGGGCGGAGTGTGCCTGCTAAGGATACGCATGCGCCTAAAGCGCGATTTCATCACGGTAGCGGACGATCCGCGCAAAGGTCTCGATCTCCAGGCTTGCACCACCCACGAGGCCCCCATCAATGTCAGCCTGATCCACGATTCCTGGGGTAGTGGATACGTTGACTGAGCCGCCATAGAGAACCCGAATCCCAGCAGCTACGGACTCCCCGCAGGTCGCCTCCACCGTGCTACGCAGGGGCCACCTGTCCGGTGCCGATGGCCCAGATGGGTTCATAGGCAAGCACGGTCTTGGCTACCTGTTCAGGCGCAAGACCCTCGAGTGCTGCCTCGAGCTGGCTCACACAATGTTCAACCTGCAGCCCTTGTTGGCGCACTTCAATTGGCTCGCCTACGCAAATAATGGGCGTAATGGAGTTGCGCAAAGCGGCTTTGATTTTTGCATTGATGAGTTCGTCATCTTCAAGGTGAAACTGACGCCGCTCGGAGTGCCCCACGATTACGTAACTACATCCCAATTTCGCCAGCATCAATCCGCTAATGTCCCCGGTTCGCGCTCCCGAGTCCAATTCGCTGACATCTTGGGCGCCATAGGACAGGCGGAGCTTGTCGCCATCAACCAACGTTTGAACTGATCGAATGTCGGTAAAGGGTGGGCACACGACAACATCAACTTCGTCAAAGTCTTGTGGCCGCAGGCTAAAGACGAGCTTTTGTACCAAGGCGATGGCCTCAAGGTGGTTGAGGTTCATCTTCCAGTTGCCCACCATCAAGGGTTTGCGAGCCACGCTCATGCTTTGTCCTCCAGGACACTCAAGCCAGGAAGTTCCCGACCCTCTAGGTATTCCAAACTTGCTCCACCGCCGGTAGAGATATAGCCAAATTGCTCGTCCGCAAACCCTAGATGGCGCACCGCGGCGGCCGAGTCTCCCCCGCCCACAACCGTGAACGCAGATGAACTGGCCATCGCTTGCGCAACCGCCCGCGTTCCACTGGCAAATGCGTCAAACTCAAAGACCCCCATCGGCCCATTCCAAAACACCGTGGCGGCATCGGAGAGCGCTCCAGCAAACTTCTGCGCGGATTCAGGTCCGATGTCCAACCCCATCCAGTCGTTAGGGATGGCAGCCACGCCGACAACGGTGGATTCAGCATCGCCGGCGAATCGATCCGCAACAACGATGTCTGTTGGCAAGACGAGGTCCACACCCATGGACTGCGCCTGGGCAATGTAGCCGCGACACTGTTCCACGAGGTCAGGTTCTAACAAACTCGAACCCACGCCGTAACCCATGGCCGCCAAGAAGGTGTACACCATCCCGCCGCCAATGAGGATTCGATCAGCCTTGCCCAAGAACGTCTCGATCACACCCAACTTGTCCGAGACTTTTGAGCCACCCAGGACAACGACGTAAGGCCGCTCGTCACCGCGCGTCAGGCGTTGCAAGACGGATACTTCAGAGGCAATCAGTCTTCCAGCGGCATGGGGAAGCCGCAGTGCAATGTCGTAAACACTGGCGTGCTTGCGGTGACTGACGCCAAAACCATCTCCCACATAGATGTCAGCCAACAGCGCAAGCTGATCCGCAAATGCCCCACGCGCAGCATCGTCTTTGGATGTTTCGGCCTCGGTAAAGCGTAAGTTTTCCAGCAATGCGACCTGGCCATCCGCTAAACCAGCAACCACGCCTTGGGCTTGTTCGCCGACGGTTGACGGACTAAAAGCCACAGGTGCATTAAGTAGCTCGCCCAACCGAACAGCAACGGGCTGCAAGGACAATCTGGGCACTACCTGACCTTCGGGTCGCCCTAGGTGGGACATCACCACTACCCGAGCCCCTCGGGCCGCAAGGTCGCTAATCGTTGGCAGTGCGGCTCGGATGCGCCCATCATCGGTGATCGAGACGGCGCCATCTGGGGATGTCTCTAACGGAGTGTTCAGATCAGAGCGAACAAGGACAACTTTGCCTTGAACCTCAAGGTCATCAATGGATTGCATAGAAGTAGTAAACGCCACAGTCACACTAAAGCGATGCGCCGACGAGGGTTGCCAAATCGATCAATCGATTGGAGTATCCCCACTCGTTGTCGTACCAGCCAACTATCTTGACCTGGTCGCCTTGGACCATCGTCAATCCAGCATCCAAGGTGCATGAAGCAGGCGAGTTGACTATGTCGCTCGACACGATGGGGTCTTCGGTGTATTCCAAGATGCCGCTCAAAGGTCCGCTAGCAGCTGCTGCTGCAAACGCTGCGTTGACTTCGTCACGCGTGGTCTCACGAGACAAGGTCACGACGAGATCCGTCACAGAACCAGTGGGAACGGGAACGCGAAGCGAAATACCGTCGAGCTTTCCTTTCAACTCAGGGATCACCAGCGCTGTGGCCTTGGCCGCGCCAGTAGAGGTCGGAATGATGTTGATTGCCGCCGCACGGGCACGACGCAGGTCCTTGTGCGGGAAGTCGAGGATGACCTGGTCATTGGTATATGCATGAATGGTGGTCATGAGGCCACGCTCGATGCCAAAGGTGTCCAACAAGACCTTGGCCATAGGCGCAACGCAGTTGGTAGTGCATGAGGCATTGGAGATGATCGTGTGTTGGGCGGGATCGTAGAGACGTGATGTCTTCGTTCGACGCGGGGGCAGAAATAATGACTTTCTTGGCGCCAGCTTCAAGGTGAGCCTTGGCCTTTGCAGCGTCAGTGAAGATACCGGTGGACTCAATAACGATGTCCGCGCCTAACTCTGCCCAAGGGAGCTCGGCCGGGTTGCGCACAGCTAGTGCTGCGAAAGAGTTACCGTCAACGGAGAGTGAATCCCCGGATGCTTGGACGTCGCGGCCCAGGCGGCCCAGGATGCTGTCGTACTTGAGCAGGTGTGCCAGGGTCTCATTGTCGGTGAGGTCATTGACGCCTACAATGTCAATATTGGGGTT
>JAPLBW010000090.1:10637-13136 GCA_026392555.1 Actinomycetota bacterium | reverse complement strand
TGCTTCCGCTGGCGGGCATAAACCCTGCGCCGTAGCGATTAACCACCACAATGAGCGATCCGGTCTGGCGTTCAAGCTGCTCAAAGGACGTGCCAATCCAGGTGGGCGCGCAGGTCAACTCGGCGACAATCACGTTTCCGCTGGGGTCGTGCCAGTCGTCGGACGCGTGCTCGGGCAGGAGGCGACGCAAAATTTGATCGGATGTCCAACGCACGGTGGCCACCGTGGGAATACCAAGGCGGGAGTAGACCTCAGCGCGTCCGGGATCGTAGATGCGAGCCACGACGCGTTCAATGCCATACGTCTCGCGAGCCACGCGGGCAGCAATGATGTTGGAGTTGTCGCCGTTGCTCACCGCAGCGAAAGCACCAGCCCGCTCGATGCCAGCCTCAAGGAGGGTGTCGCGGTCAAAACCGACGCCAATGACCTTTTGCCCAGCGAAGTTATCGCCTAGTCGCTCGAGGGGTTTGGTATCGCGGTCAATGACGGCAACGGTGTGGCCGGCGGAGGTGAGGGCGTGCGCCAAGGCGGTTCCGACTCGGCCACATCCCATGATGACTACATGCACACCCATGACGCTACACGCACGCCTACCGAGGAGCGGGGCTATCCGGCCGTAGTGTTGAGGCGTGGCCAATCTGACTGATGCGGGTAAACGTCTCTTGTTGGGCCGAGCCATGCGCTCGGAGAACCTCGCGGAGACCGAATTACCCAAGAAGATCGCCCTTCCGGTCTTTGCCAGTGACGCCTTGTCATCGAATGCCTATGCGACTCAGGAGATCTTGCTCGTCCTGTCTCTTGGTGGTGCAGCCCTGCTGAGTCAGTACACCCCGTGGATTGCTTTGGGTGTTGTGGTCATCTACTTCGTGGTGGTTGCCTCTTATCGCCAAAATGTGCATGCCTATCCCAGTGGTGGTGGCGACTACGAAGTCGTGACGAAGAACTTGGGGGAGCGCGCTGGAATCGTCGTAGCGGGCGCCTTACTTGTTGACTACGTGATGACCGTTGCAGTCTCGATTGCGTCAGCAACACAAAACATTGCGTCGGCTGTTCCATCGGCCAACCGCCACCTCGTGCTGATCTCAGTCATCTTGATTTTGATCGTTACCTTCATGAACCTTCGCGGCGTGCGGGAGAGCGGCATCGCTTTTGCTATTCCTACCTATGCGTTCATCGTGGCGATTTTTTCCATGGTGATCTATGCACTCATTCGCATTGGTGGCGGGGCAACACTCGAAGCCGAAAGCGCTAACTGGCAGATCAAGCCCGAAGCCACCTTCGCTGGGTTGGCATTGGTGTTCTTGATGGCACGAGCTTTTTCCTCAGGAACCACGGCTCTGACCGGTGTTGAGGCTGTGAGTAATGGCGTCCCGGCGTTCAAGAAGCCCAAGTCAAAAAACGCAGCGACGACTTTGCTCCTCTTGGGTTTGATTTCCATGACGATGTTCGTCTCGATTACCTGGTTGGCCCTGTACACCAAGGTCAAGGTCGGCGAGCGGTCCGCGGATCTGATCGGATTGCCCGAAGGTCAAGCGCAAAAGACCGTAATCGCGCAGGTGGCCAATGCAGTCTTCTCCAACTTCAAGCCCGGTGCACTCATCGTTTCGATTGTTACTGCCTTGATCTTGGTCTTGGCCGCGAACACTGCCTTCAATGGATTCCCTGTCTTGGGTTCGATCTTGGCTCGCGATGGATTTTTGCCACGTCAATTGCACACCCGTGGCGACCGCTTAGCTTTCAGTAACGGCATCGTGGTCTTGGCGGCCATGGCTGTTGTGTTGATCGTGGTGTTTAAAGCTGATGTATCCAAGCTGATCCAGCTCTACATCGTGGGTGTCTTCATCTCGTTTACGTTGAGTCAGTTGGGGATGATTCGACACTGGACGCGGTTGCTGAAAGCCGGAGTCAGCCCGGCAGAACGTCGCAGCATGTTACGCACGCGTGTGATCAACACCATCGGTTTCTTGTTGTGCGGAACCGTCCTGATCATCGTGCTGATGACGAAGTTCACTCGCGGTGCCTGGATCGTTTGTTTGGCCATCCCGCTGTTGTATCTATTGATGCGCGGCATTCGCTCGCATTACGACCGGGTGGCCGCTGAAATCGCTCCAGGACCGGACGAGCGCGTGGAGCTTCCACCTCGCGTGTATGCCGTAGTGCTGGTGTCCAAGGTGCACCGGCCGACCTTGCGCGCGATCGCGTACGCCCGAGCGACGAGGCCCTCAACATTGGAAGCGATCACGGTTGCCGTGGATCGCGATGAGACCAACAAGCTGGCGCAGGAGTGGGAGCGTCGCGAAATTCCGGTGCCGTTGAAGGTCTTGGATTCGCCGTATCGGGAAATCACTCGACCTGTCGTGGATTACATCCGCTCGTTGCAACGCACATCCCCGCGCGATGTGGTCATTGTGTATGTCCCCGAATATGTGGTGGGACGTTGGTGGGAGCAGCTTTTGCACAACCAGAGCGCGCTTCGCCTCAAGGCCCGCCTGCTGTTTA
>JAPLBW010000090.1:2124-10632 GCA_026392555.1 Actinomycetota bacterium | reverse complement strand
CTGCTGTTTACCCCCGGTGTGATGTTGGTCAGCGTTCCTTGGCAACTGCTGTCGAGCAAGGGAATTGATGATCGCCCGGAGTCTGAGGCACCCGGATCAGTCCGCCGTGGTCAACCGGCCCCTGAGGTCGCTGAGGCCTTCGTTGATAATGAGATTTCAGGAACACCCCCTTCCACTGATCGGACCCCATGACTTCCCTGATTGGCCAGCGTTATGAAGTCAAAGTCGGATCCGTGGCCCATGGCGGATTTTGCGTTGCTCGTCACGATGGGCGCGCCATCTTCGTCCGACACAGCCTGCCCGGTGAGCGAGTGATTGTTGAGATCACCGACGGTAAAGAAGATTCGCGCTACTTGCGTGGCGATGCCGTTGAGATTGTGACGCCATCACCAGAGCGTGTTGATTCGCAATGTGCAGTCTCCGGTCCTGGTGGCTGTGGTGGGTGCGATTGGCAGCACGTGTCCTTAAAGGGGCAGCGTGAACTCAAAGCAGCCGTTGTTGCTGAGCAACTCAAGCGCCTAGCTGGTATTGACCGCGAGATTGTGGTGCAAGAAGTCCCCGGAGTAGCCGGACAACCTGAAGGTTTGCATTGGCGAACGCGCATGCGATTCGCGATTGATGAGCAGGGGCACGCAGGATTGCGCCGATCACGTTCACACGATGTCGTGGCCTTGCAGGACTGCGCGATTGCGCACCCGCGTGTTCTCGAGGCGGAAGTATTTGGCGCGACGTGGCCAGGGGCCGAATCCGTGATGGTGGCCGCTCCTGTGGGTCCCACGGTAGAAACCAACGAAACGTCGGTTTTGGTCGAGTACCGCGATGGCACCAAGCACCAAGCCTTGGGACCGGCGACGTTGGTTAATGATGCTGTGGACCGATTGTGGCGCTCGCGCGTTGATGGTTTTTGGCAAGTCCATCCCTCCGCCCCGGCGGTATTGGTTGACGCGGTGATCACCGCAGCGCAGCCACGGCCCAGCGATGTGGTGTGGGACCTGTACGCAGGAGTGGGATTGTTTGCTGGAGCGTTAGCGCCGTTAGTCAGTGATGTTGTTGCGGTGGAGTCCGAAGCAGCATCGTGTCGCGATGGGGAGCGCAACCTCAAGGACCTCAAGACGGTCAAGGTCGTGCATGAGCGGGTAGATAAGTGGCTGCGCCAGCAGGCTGACCCGCAACAGCTCGATGCGCCTGACATCGTCGTGCTCGATCCACCGCGCAAGGGAGCGGGCGCATCCATCGTGGGCATGATTTGTGGCGTAAAGCCTCGAGTGGTGGTCTACGTGGCCTGTGATCCTGCGGCCCTGGCTCGTGATGTTGCACTCTTTGCGGCACAAGGTTATGAACTTGGCGAGCTGACGGCCTATGACCTGTTTCCCATGACTCATCACGTCGAGTGCGTCGCGGTTTTCACGCTCTCCTGAGCCGGCTCAACGCGTGCTCAGACCAGGTCGCACCGGCCATGTCTGGGCCACATCCCCACGGGTAGGCTTAGGGATTGTTGATGAATGTCGATAGCTCCCATGCGCCGGAGGCGAACAGATGTCGGTAAATAGTTTCAATGCTCGCACTTCTTTGACTGTGGGCGATGAATCTGTCGATTACTTCTCACTCAAGGCCGTTGAGGGTGCAGAGCGCCTGCCGTACAGCCTCAAGGTGCTCCTGGAAAATATGTTGCGCACCGAAGACGGCGCAAATGTCACCGCCGATCACGTGCGTGCGTTGGCATCTTGGGACCCGACCTCTGAGCCCGACACTGAAATTCAGTTCAGTCCCGCCCGCGTGATCATGCAGGACTTCACCGGCGTCCCCTGCGTGGTGGATCTGGCGACGATGCGCGAGGCAGTGCGTGATCTGGGCGGCGATGAGTCCAAGGTGAACCCGCTGACTCCTGCGGAATTGGTCATCGACCACTCTGTGATCGCTGACCACTTCGGAACTCCGGAGGCCTTCGGTCTCAATGTTGCCCTGGAGTACGAGCGCAACCAAGAGCGTTACCAATTCCTGCGCTGGGGCCAGGGCGCATTCGACGAATTCAAGGTCGTGCCACCGGGCACCGGCATCGTTCACCAAGTCAACATCGAATACTTGGCTCGCGTGGTGATGGTGCGCAACGGCCAGGCCTACCCCGACACGGTCGTGGGGACCGACTCACACACCACGATGGTCAATGGCTTGGGTGTTCTTGGTTGGGGCGTTGGTGGAATTGAAGCCGAAGCCGCGATGCTGGGGCAGCCGGTGTCGATGTTGATCCCACGCGTTGTTGGTTTCAAGCTCTTCGGTGAACTTCCTGCCGGCGCTACCGCCACAGACCTGGTGCTGACGATTACGGAAATGCTGCGCGCACATGGTGTCGTCGGCAAATTCGTCGAGTTCTACGGTCAAGGTGTGGGAGCGGTGCCGCTGGCCAACCGCGCGACGATCGGCAACATGAGCCCTGAGTTTGGCTCCACGTGCGCCATCTTCCCCATTGATGACGAGACCACTGCATACCTGCGCTTGACCGGTCGCCCGGAGGAGCAGATCGCTCTGGTTGAGGCCTATGCCAAGGCCCAGGGTCTCTGGCACGACGCGGCACACGAACCCGTGTACTCCGAATACCTCGAACTCGACCTGTCGTCCATCGTGCCGTCGATTGCTGGCCCTAAGCGTCCGCAAGACCGCGTCATCTTGGCTCAGTCCAAGGACAAGTTTGCGCAAGCGTTGGAGACCTACACGTCGGATCCGGCTCGAACGATCTCTGTCAACTACGCGGATCAAACCTTTGACCTGCGCAGTGGGGCAGTGGTCATTGCTTCCATTACTTCCTGCACTAATACCTCGAACCCGTCGGTGATGTTGGGTGCTGCACTGTTGGCTAAGAGGGCCGTTGAAGCGGGATTGACCAGCAAGCCGTGGGTCAAGACCACGTTGGCGCCTGGGTCAAAGGTCGTGACGGACTACTACGAGCGATCAGGCTTGCAGCCCTACATGAACAAACTCGGCTTTGACTTGGTCGGCTACGGCTGTGTGACCTGCATTGGAAACAGTGGACCCTTGCCCGAACCGATTTCCGCGGCGATCAATGAAGCTGACCTTGCTGCCGTTTCGGTGTTGTCGGGCAACCGCAACTTCGAAGGTCGCATCAACCCTGACGTGAAAATGAACTACTTGGCTTCACCTCCCTTGGTTGTGGCGTATGCCTTGGCCGGCACCATGGACTTTGACTTCGAGACTCAGCCATTGGGTCAGCGCGATGATGGCAGTGATGTGTTCCTTCGCGACATCTGGCCATCGCCAAGCGAAATTGAGGCAACGATCGCGCAGGCCATTGGCGCTGACCTGTACCGCGATCGCTACGCCGATGTGTTTGCTGGAGACGCCCGTTGGCAGTCGCTGCAAACGCCACAAGGCGGCGTCTTTGAATGGGATGCCGATTCCACGTACGTGCGCAAGCCCCCATATTTCGACAACATGCCTCGCACCCCTCAGCCGGTGACCGACATTACGAGCGCTCGAGTGTTGGCCAAGTTGGGTGACTCGGTGACGACTGACCACATCAGCCCAGCCGGTTCGATCAAGGCGGATTCGCCGGCGGGTAAGTATTTGGCAGCGCGTGGTGTCAATGGCAAGGACTTCAACTCCTACGGTTCGCGTCGCGGCAACCACGAGGTCATGATTCGCGGCACCTTTGCCAACATTCGGTTGCGAAACCTTTTGCTTGATGGTGTTGAGGGTGGCTTCACTGTCGACTTTCTGCAGGCTGATAAGCCACAGACCACGATCTACGAAGCCTCTGAGAAGTATCAGGCGAACAACGTCCCTCTGGTGATCTTGGCCGGCAAGGAATACGGATCTGGGTCCTCACGCGACTGGGCTGCTAAGGGCACGGCGCTCTTGGGCGTCAAGGTCGTGATCGCCGATTCGTACGAGCGCATTCACCGGTCTAACTTGATCGGCATGGGAGTTCTTCCGTTGCAATTCCCAGTCGGCCAAACGGCCGAGTCCCTGGGATTGACTGGCGAAGAGACGTTCACGGTCAAGGGCGTCACGGTGCTCAATGACGGTGTAACTCCCAAGACCGTGGATGTGGAAGCGGTGCAGGAAAACGGTGATATCACCGCCTTTAGTGCACCTGTTCGCATTGATACCCCCGGCGAGGCGGACTACTACCGTCACGGCGGCATCATGCAATTCGTCTTGCGGAGTTTGCTCGAGGCCTGATGTCAGCCCGCTTCGGCTCGGGTTCGTTGATGAAAGTGGCATTTGGGGCGCTCGCGCCTAGACTGAGGGTGCGCACGGACCGCGTGCATGTCAGGGAAGGTGCGAATGAGTCTGCTTGAGACGATCCGTAGCCCTCGTGACCTGCGCGATCTCAATCAGGACGAACTACGCCAACTCTCGCGCGAGATTCGGGCATTTTTGGTCGATGCTGTTTCGGCCACCGGGGGACACCTGGGCCCCAACCTTGGCGCAGTGGAACTGACGATTGCTTTGCACCGCACCTTCAACTCGCCCAGTGACGCGATCGTGTGGGACACCGGTCATCAAACATACGTTCACAAGATCTTGACCGGCCGCGCCAAAGACTTTGGGTCCCTGCGGACCAAGGGTGGCTTGAGCGGGTATCCCAGTAGGTCTGAGTCCGAACACGACCTCGTTGAGAATTCACACGCTTCGACATCGTTAAGTTACGCCGACGGATTGGCCAAAGCCTGGGAGCTCACCGGTGAACTCGGTAAGCGCCATGTGGTGGCTGTCATCGGTGATGGTGCACTCACCGGTGGAATGGCGTGGGAAGCGCTGAACAATATTGCTGGTAACAAACACCGTCCCTTAGTAATCGTGGTTAATGACAATGAGCGCTCGTATGCGCCAACCATTGGCGGCCTGGCGGATCATTTAGCCGCCTTGCGCACGACCAGCGGCTACGAACGCTTCCTTGATTGGGGGCGCCAGCGCCTAGAGAAAGTGCCGCTGGGTTCTCCGATCTACGAAACCCTGCATGGCATGAAAAAGGGCATCAAGGATGTCATCGCGCCGCAGGGAATGTTTGAGGATCTGGGCTTGAAGTACGTCGGTCCTATTGATGGACATGATGTGGAGGCTTTGGAACGAGCCCTCGAACGCGCCAAGGGATTCCCTGGTCCGGTTATCGTTCACGCGATTACCACCAAGGGTTATGGCTACGCACCAGCGGAAAACGATGAAGCTGATCGTTTCCATGGCATTGGTGTGATCGATCCGACTACGGGTCGCGGAGCATCTGCGAGCGGTCCGACATGGACATCTACCTTTGCCGAGGAACTGGTCGCTATAGGTCAAGAGCGCGAAGATGTGGTCGCGATTACGGCAGCCATGATGGCACCCACGGGATTGACCGCTTTTGCCGAGCGTTTCCCGAAGCGAGTCTTTGATGTCGGGATTGCCGAGCAACATGCGGTGACCTCAGCAACGGGAATGGCCATGGGTGGGTTACATCCCATCGTTGCGGTGTACGCCACCTTCCTCAACCGTGCGCTGGATCAGGTCTTGATGGACTCGGCCCTTCACCAAGCCGGTGTCACGTTCGTCCTCGATCGCGCCGGCGTGACGGGCGATGACGGAGCCAGTCATAACGGCATGTGGGACATGTCCATGTTGCAGATGATTCCCAACTTGCGATTGGCAGCCCCGCGCGATGGCGTCACGCTTCGTCAGGAATTGCGCGAAGCGCTGGATTGTTCTGATGCCCCTACGGTCGTTCGCTACCCCAAGGGCGCCCTCCCAGAGGACATCCCAGCCCTTGCTCGTGAGGGCGAGACGGATGTCTTGGTGCGCGGCGACCACGACACGGTCCTGGTGGTCGCCGTTGGCGGGCTGGTCGGGCTGGGTCTTGATGTGGCGCAACGGTTGAGCGAGCAGGGGATGGGGGCAACCGTGGTTGATCCTCGATGGGTCAAGCCCGTTGACCCAGCTCTTGTGACGATGACGCGGAAGTATCAGCGCGTGGTGACCATTGAAGATGGTGTGCGCGTTGGTGGCGTGGGCTCGACCTTGGCACAGGCTATGCGCGATGCGAATATCTTGACACCGGTACAAAACCACGGAATCCCGTTGGCCTTCTTAGATCAAGGCAAGCGAGCCGAAGTCCTCATCGAATGTGGTTTGACCATTGATGACATTGTTGCCACCGTCGTGAGCAATAGTTCGGCCGTTCTTCAGGTGCCAACGCAACAAGGCTCACCGCGCGCTGTCGACGCTCCCTGAACTGCTTATCGCCGAAAGCGCGATTGATCAATCCAGCTGCTGGCTTGTGTTTCATCCCGCAAAGCAAAGTCAACGAGGTTTTCGCTGGGCTTGGCCCCCCACACACCATCGGCCGTTACCAACATTGCGGTGGTAAATCCTCGCTGCGGGCCATCGGTTGCGGCAGCCGCGCCTTGGACAAAGGCTGAGTCCAAGTGGTTGGGGTCGACCCACCCACGCGTGCGCATAGGCACGGCCACGGCCCGCATGCCGACGTTGTGGAATCGCGCTAAGCCAGCGCGAAAAAGGGGCGAACCCAGGAGTGAGACCACATCGCAATCACCCATGGGGCGCAAGACGCCGATGGGATCGCGGTCATGGCGATCAGTAGCGAGTTGCCCCATGGCGTTGAGGTAGGTCCAGCCGGCATCCCACGCTCGAGCCGGGTCGTGCCCGATGGCCGCCATGAGTTCAGGTGTGAGCGCTGAGGTGTCATCCGATAGGTGGCCCAGAAGTCGCAAACCTAATCCCAGATGTAATGCACCACCCAAAACTTCCGTGTGAGTCCATGGCGATCCAGGGTGCGCAGGGGCATTGTGTGGCATGCCCATCACGGTGACGTGCGGCAGAAACTCTTGCGGCGAAAGGTCACCTAATCCTCGTGCGGTCGTAAACCAGTGAGCTAAGTGCTTGCGAGCATGCACGTCGGTAACGTCGCTGAATTCACGGACAACCGATTCAATGGTGAACCAGGGGACGAAGAGTTCCCCACATGAAGCCACGCTCGGGCTCGGTGGCAAGCACACGCCATCATCACGCGGGATGACATCGATGCCGTGCAAGACAGAGACCATCAGCACGCACTGACGCAAGCTGGCGGAAGTCATGGATTAACGGTAGCAATCACTGAGGCAGATCCGGGTGGTAGCGCGTGAGCCAACAAGGTGATATTTGCTTACCTAGGAAGCGGCTGGTGCCGCTTCTTGGGACGAACCTTCCGGCGCTGAGGTGGACTGCTTGGGCGGCAAGAAGTACAAGACCGTGATCGGGATGACGTAGGCAAACCAGGCGACTACCTGAAGCACGGAGGGAGCAGGGGTGAAGTTGATGGCACCCTTGAGTACTGATCCGTACCAGGATTCAGGAGGGATCGTGCTGGACACGTCAAAGGCGATGTTGTCTTCGCCCGGTAGCCAGCCCAATTCCTGGAATTCGTGGATTGCGTAGGTCAGGACTCCGGCCGCAACGACAATGAGCAGTACGCCAGTCCAGCGGAAAAATGTCGATAAGTTGAGTGTGACCGTGCGCTTGAACAACAAGTAGCCCAGGACAACAGCAGCACCCAGACCCAGAGCTGCACCTGCTGTCGGCCCGAGAGTGGAGCCTGTTGATTGGATCGTGGACCAAATAAAGATCGCGGTTTCCAGGCCTTCACGCGCGACCGCAATCAAGGCAAGAGTAACCAGGGCGGTGCTTCCAACGACGAGAGCGTCATCGACGCTTGTACGAAGTTCGCCGGCAAGTGATCGTGCAGCTTTTTTCATCCAAAAGACCATCCACGTCACAGTGGCGACAGCGAGCAAAGAGACGATGCCGGTGAAGGCTTGTTCGGCTTTCTCAGGTAATTCCGCCGACGTGAGAGACAGCAGACCAGTGAATCCAAGACACAAGACCACGGCCAGGCTCACGCCGATCCATACGGATCGAATCTGATCACGGCGATTGATCTTGATCAGGTAGGCGATCAGGATGCTGACGACGATCGCTGCTTCAAGACCTTCGCGCAGTCCGATGAGGAAATTCCCGAGCATGCTGGCCTTCCGGTCGCTGTAGTTAGGTAACCCTTACCTTACCCTAGGTCGACTCAGGAGGCTCAGCCGGTGGTTCTGTCACTGGGGCCACGCCGCTCTGGCTCGCCGCAGCGATAGCTTCCAACACCGGTTCAAGGACGAGTTCGCGCTGCCAGGGCCGGGCCCCCAGTTGGCTCAAGAACGCATCGGCTGGTCCGCGGTCTGGAGCCTGGTCATCGCTCCAGGGCGGAGTCCAGCACAGTCTGCGCAAGTAGTCAGGGGTGAGCAGGTTTTCCACGGCGATCGAATGCTTGTCCGACAGGACGCTGACCGCGTACCGAGCAGCCGACAGTCGTAGAGCGGCTTCCTTGTCCTTATCCACCCAGGTGCGTGCTGGGGGCGGTCCATCACTAGGTACTGAATTTTTCGGCCACTCGTCGGAAGGCAGTGCGGTGGCTGTGGCAATAGCCGAGAGCCACTTGCGTGCATTGCGTTGTGCTCCGCGGCCGCGAAACCC
>JAPLBW010000090.1:0-2082 GCA_026392555.1 Actinomycetota bacterium | reverse complement strand
AATCCAGGAAGCTGGAACAACTGTTCATCGGTTGTTGGCACTGCGAGTGCTACTTCGACGATCCCCACATCTTGCAAGATGCGGCCCGGTGCGATGTCGCGTTGTTGGGCGATCTCATCACGGGCTTGCCACATCTGCCGAACAATGGCCAAGCCCTGCGGTTGACGGACACGATGCAATCCGGATACACGTCGCCAGGGATCCACCCGCGGTGGCAGAGGTGGTGCGGTGACGATGGAATGGAATTCCTCTTGTGCCCAACGGGTTTTGCCTTGATCATCAAGGTCTTGTGCCAGGGCGTCGCGCAATTCGATCAGGACTTCCACGTCCAACACGGCATAACGCAACCAGGGGTCTGGGAGTGGACGGGTGGACCAGTCAGCGGCGCCGTGACCCTTTTCCAGTCGAAGGCCTAAGACCTCTTCCACCAGCGGCCCAAGGCCTACGCGCGCCTTGCCAGCAATGCGGCCGGCTAATTCGGTGTCAAAGAGTGTGGTGGGACGCATGCCCAGTTCAAGCAAGCACGGTAAATCCTGCGATGCGGCGTGCAATATCCACTCGGCCGAGCCGATGGCGTAGTGGATTTGTTTCAGGTCAGGCAACCCGATGGGGTCAATCAAGAAACTGCCTGATCCAGCGCGCTTGATTTGCACCAAATACGCGCGTTGGCCGTAGCGGTAGCCGGAGGCGCGTTCAGCGTCGATAGCTACTGGCCCGTGACCTTGAGCGATGGCATCAGCGGCCGCCGCGATTTCGTCGGGACTATTCAGGACAGGCGGGACGCCACCAGAGGGTTCGAGCAAGGGCAATTCCACGGCTTCGGGAACGGAGTCAGTCGTGGTCACGTGACTAACTTAGACGCTGACGACTACTAATCTCACGCGCGGCACGAGTAGCGGACAACTAAGAAATCTGTGCCCGAGCAGCATCAAAGATCTGCGAACCAGAGGCAGACCACACACCATCCAAGCCCTTGATGTGAGCCAGTACGCGCTCAACATGCTTGATCCGGTGTGGTTGTCCAACCAGCCACGGCGTCAAAGTCAGCGTGAGGATGCGTCCACCCTGCTCTCGAGATTCGGCTAGCAACAGATCGGCCGCATCGCAGACCTGGTCGGCCCAGGCTTGTTCAGAATGCAGGTTGTCGACCAAGGTGTACGTGTCACTGATTTCGGTGGCGAGCGGCATCGACCATAAATCGCCCGAGGCGACATTCCACTTGTAGGGCAGCTCATCGTTGACCCAGTCGCAGAAGTATTCGATGCCTTCCGCGGCAATCAGATCGGGAGTGTTGGGTGAATTGAACTTGCCAGGACTGAGCCAGCCACGCACCGGCTGTCCGGTGAGTTCGCGAAGACGCGAGAGCGAGCGTTGGACGAGTTCGCGTTCAACTGCTTCGTCTAGGCCGCCTGCGTGCGCGGTGTCCATGGACCACGAGTGCCCCATGATTTCGTTCCCGCGATCAAGGATCAGTTGACGCAACAATGGCTCGCGTTCGAACAGCCGGGTGTTTACCGCGAAGGTCGGCGTAATGCTGGCAGCGTCGAGCGCCTTGAGTACACGGTGAATTCCCACGCGGTTTCCGTAGTCGCGCAACGTGTAGTGGCGCAGGTCCGGGTACGGCATCGTCATGTTGCCCGGAACCTTGACTGGCTCGCCCTTGGGGTTCAGCGGAAAGAATTGCAGAGGAACAACAACGAACACAGCCAACGTCTTGCCATCTGGCCAGCTCAAGGGTGCGCGATCAGTGAGCATTGACCACTCGTAGCGGTCGTGGTCGTTGCCGTAGCGGCGGTTGGGGTAGTCGAGCGGGCCGCTGGCTGCGGGAGTGGTCCAGGTCATCAGGCTGCGCCCCCTTCAGCGTTGATCGATGCAATCGATGCGGCGGCGGTTTCGTAATGGTTTTGCAGGTAATAGTCGGCAATTTCGCGACCGGTGGTAACCCACACATCGGAATGGCCCGTGATGTATTCCAAGGCTTCTTCAAAGGCGGCCAAGCGATGCGGGGTGGACACCTGGTAGTTGTGGGTGGGGATGCACATCACGGTGCCTGATGTGGCGCCTTCGGCGTAGAGGCGGTCA
>JAPLBW010000160.1 GCA_026392555.1 Actinomycetota bacterium | reverse complement strand
TGCAACCTTAAGATAAGCAAACTGCACTGTTCGCCGATCACGAACCGCGATGTACGCGGTAGCAAAGCATTCCTCGCTGGCGCCCAGCGACGTTGATACCGGTGGCAGGTCAACGAGTTCGCTGGCAACGCCGAGCTTGCGCAAGGCCTCTGCGGCGGTTGACTGCAAACTCGCTTGCTCCCACGCACGCGCCGCGATCACCAATACAGCGCGCTCTGGGGTACTGAGAGAGATTTCAGGGAGCTGGTAATCGGAACGGTCGATCCGGTACTTGGCTTCATCACCATGGCCGCCCGGACTCGCCATCATCATTAAGGGAATGCCTAAGTCACGTAAGTCATTTTTATCGCGTTCAAAACCGCGCTCAAAGGCTTCATCGCTCTTGCCCTGATATTCCTTCATGTTCGCCCGTATGGTGGCGCGTGTGACGCCCTGCTTGTGACCAAGCAAGTACACGACCAGGTTGAGCAACCGCTCGGTCTTCTCCTGGGTTGCGTTTGGCGCCATGTACCCCGTCAACCCCGCTTAGCGAGCGTCAAGCAGGTCGATGACGAAGACCAACGTGCGCCCACTTAGGCGGTGACCGCCACTATCCCCGTAGGCCATGTGCGGTGGGCAGACCAACTGTCGACGGCCGCCCACCTTCATGCCGGGGATGCCCTCTTGCCAGCCAGCAATCAATCCATTGAGCGGAAAGTCGATGGACTCGCCACGATCCCAACTCGCGTCGAACTGCTCCCCCGTCTCAAAGTCAACGCCCACGTAGTGAACGGTGACTTGACCGCCAGGAACAGCCGCAGACCCCGTGCCTTCAACCAGGTCAGTGATGACCAGTTCGGTGGGTGCGGGTCCTTCAATGAAATCGATTTCAGGCTTGGACAAACTCACGAACGTCTCCTTGCGAATGAGTGGTAGCGAACCAAAGGTGGCTAGGCGGCAGGTCCCACGAGGTCAACAACAAAGACCAGCGGTTCGTTGGGGCCGATAGCTGGCGGGCTGCCTGCTTCACCGTAGGCCAGGTCTGCAGGGATCAACAGCACGCGCCGACCGCCGACCTTGATGCCCTTGAGGCCTTCGGTCCAGCCAGGAATAACTTGGTTCAAAGCGAACGGAATCGGTGCACCTCGCTCGAATGATGAGTCAAAGACCTTGCCATTCGACCAGCCCACGCCCTCGTAGTTCCAGCTGTAGGACTTGGTGATGTCTGTGACCTTTTCACCCTTGCCGACCACGAGGTCCTTGGTTTGCAACGTCGTGGGAGCTTTACCGGTTGGCTTCGAAATCGTGGGGTTCTCCCCGTAGCCACCCGTGACCTTAGGGAACGCAGCCGCACCGGCCTTTGATGCACTCGTCGTGGGTTGAGGCTCCGCAGCGTCATTGCTGCACCCCGCCAGGGTGAGGGTCAAGCAGGCGATCAGGGACAGGCCGAGGCCTGCGGTACGCAACGACAATTTCTCAGACACAGCAAGCTCCCTAGAGGTTGAACGCAAGGTTACAGAGTATGGACTTACATGCTCTCAATCAAGCGTTCCACTCGCTCATCAACGCTCTTAAACGGGTCCTTGCACAAAACGGTGCGCTGGGCTTGGTCATTGAGTTTCAGATGGACCCAGTCCACGGTGAAATCTCGGCGGGTTTCCTGGGCCCGTTTGATGAAATCGCCACGAAGTTTTGCTCGCGTGGTCTGGGGCGGCTCGATCTGAGCCAAGGCGATGTCTGCTTCTGATGCAACGGTCTTCACCAACCCGCGGCGCTGCGCTAGGTAATACAGGCCTCTGCTTTGGTTGATGTCGTGATAGGCCAAGTCAATCTGGGCGATCCGCGGTGACGACATCGCAAGGTCGTGCTTAATGCTGTAGCGCTCAACGAGTTGAAGCTTGTTGACCCAGTCGATTTCGCTCGCCACGGCGGCAAGGTCATCCTTCTCCACCGCGTCAAGTGTTCGTTCCCACAGGTCCAAGACCTTGGCAACCGTTCCCACCACAATTTCGCGCCGATGCGCAAACTCAAAGGCCCGCTCAAAAAATTCACGTTGCATGTCAAGTGCGGATAGGTCGCGA
>JAPLBW010000217.1 GCA_026392555.1 Actinomycetota bacterium | reverse complement strand
GTCTTTACGACCCAGTCAACCTGATCGTCTGACTCAACTTGTGTGTTTGAACCAGTTCGAACAGCGGTTCCCGTTTTTTGGTTCGTGGGCTGTGGAATCGCACTGGCAAGCGTTGTTGGCAGGAGTACAGCAATTGCCGCCAGGAGCGCAATGATGGTCCGCTGGTGGCGCTTCTGGTCATCGCTAGAGATGTTGCTTGGTGTCTTCATGAGTTCCGCCTTCTGTACATTTCAACTCAGTTGCCTCGCGCTCCGCCTGAGACAGTCTGCTTGCTTCCACAACCTCTGATAAGAGAAGTAAAGCAGGCCAGAACTGGAAAATAAACTCAATTTTGGGATCTTTCGATAATTCTCTTGACTTTTAGTTAACTCTCAGTCCCAAACTATCCTCGCTCTTCATGGTGAAGTAGTTCAGACGACTTGCGGCAGTAGGGTTGCGAAGAAATGTTGTGGTCTGCCAACGCCGGAGGAAAAACATGAAAACCGTCGAACCTGTAACCCTCAAACAGGTGCTTTCCCGCCCACTGATGAGAATCAAGTTGATCTTTATGACGGCTGGGTTCTTGTCGCTGGTGCTATCGGTGGGACTTTGGGTCAGCGGAAATAAACTGCAGGGAATCTTCGTGGGGCTCTGGGTGCCTTCGATTCATGCGCTTGGGGCCTTGCTGCTAGCCGGAGAAAATTGGGGCGACCGATGAGTGAGAAAGTGCTCATGGCGATAGGGGTGGTTATCTTTTCAGTAACCGTGTTAGGGGTGTTGTGGTACTTCTACATTCTTCTTGCCGGAATTTCTCCGATTTCTCCTCTTCCTGACGCAACAGAGGGTTTACCGGATGCAAGCGAGGGCAATGCCTGATTGGCTTCGCAACAGTCATCCGCCGGTTGATTGCGGGTAACGATGCTTCCTGTTTCCAGGACCATGGCGGTATCTGCTAGCTCTGCCTGGAACCTTCTCGTTGATACCCACACGTGGTCACAATGGGGCCCGAGCGTGCGGGCGCTTGAGCTTGCAGGCGGGCGACTAGATGTCGGGTCTCATGGTCGAGTTCAAACACCATTTGGG
Organism: Actinomycetota bacterium; assembly: GCA_026392555.1. Lineage (GTDB taxonomy): Bacteria > Actinomycetota > Actinomycetes > UBA12327 > UBA12327 > AcAMD-2. Next base: position 816 of record JAPLBW010000217.1, on the reverse strand, counting down.
GTCTGGTTGCCCTTTCAAGTGACACAGTTTGAGGAGGGGAGAAGCTGGGCTTGGAAGGTCGCTGGAGTTCCTGCAACCACCCACAAAGTCGAGGATCACAGGATCGGATGCAAGGTCACGTTCGGGGTTCCGCTGCTAGCAGGACCGTACGTGTTGCTGTGCGGGGCGGCTCTGAAACGAATCGAACAGTTGGCGATGGCACCTTCAACTAGATGAATGTGGTTGTTGCGGGTGAGCAGAAAAGGAGCAGAAGGATGAGCCCTCGTTCAACGGTTTGGGTACTAGGGGATCAACTCAACCGGAACCTAGGTGCGTTGCAGCTAGCCGATCCGAGCACACACAAGGTTTTGTTCGTGCAGAGCCAGGCCAAGCTTGAATCGAAAACTTGGCATCGCCAACGAGCCCATCTTGTCATCACTTCAATGCGCCGCTTTGCGGCAGAACTCACAGCCGAAGGGTTCGAAGTTGACTACCGAATAGCACGCACCATGGGCGACGGTCTTGCGGACCATCGTGGCGAACATCAGCCAGAGCAGGTATCTGCAACCGAGCCAGCATCTTGGTCAGGGCGGGAACTACTGCTCAAACACGGTGTTGAGTTGGTACGCACAAATCAGTTCCTGTGTCATCCAGATGAATTTGAAGCGTGGGTTGGATCGCGTAGCTCCCTGAAAATGGAAGACTTCTATCGCTGGCAGCGCCGCCGCCTTGGCTATTTGATGGACGGTGAGGAACCGGCCGAAGGCAAGTGGAACTTTGATTCAGAGAACCGCGAAAGGCCGCCGAAAGATGGTCGCTCTTGGCCAGAGCCAGTGC
>JAPLBW010000183.1:11217-32149 GCA_026392555.1 Actinomycetota bacterium | reverse complement strand
CCGTTGCCATCCATCACGATCGCAACGTGCTTGGGAACCAACTCTGCATCAATCACCGGAGCAACCGCACCGCTGGGGTGAGGTGGTGGTGACTGGAATTGGCGCTTCACGACTCTCCTGGTGGCGGTGTATCGACATCCTGCACCTGCTCAGTGCGATCAACTAACCGTAGTGAACGTAGCCCCGATTCCAAGTGATACTGAGCAAATGCCGCGGTCAGTCCAGCGACTTCACGCCGCGTGCGTTCGTCGGATGCATCGGCCACAGCCCAGTCGCTCGACAGCAAAGCGCCAATGAGCTCCAGGCTTTGCGGCGCCGGGTTGGCGGCCCCAGCCGGGCGGCAGTTCGGGCACACCACTCCCCCTGCGCTCAACGCGAACGCGCGATGCGGGCCCAGCACACCGCACTTGGCACAGTCGTCAAAGGCCATGGCCCATCCGGCCACCGCCATGGACCGCAAGAGATAGGCGTCCAAGATCAAACCGGATGCGTGTTCCTGCTTACTCAAGGCACGCAAGCCACCGAGCAACAGCATGTATTGATCAACTGCTGGTTCACGTTCGTGATTGGTCAATCGTTCAGCGATTTCCAACATGGCGCTACCGGTGGTGTAGCGGCCGTAATCGCGCGAGATGTCACCGCCGAATGCGTCGTGGGTGATCACCTGGGTGACGGTGTCGAGATTGCCGCGCCCTTGATGAAACTGGACGGCTACGTGAGCGAATGGCTCTACGCGCGCACCGAAACGCGAATTGGTTTTACGAACGCCCTTAGCGACAGCACGCACTTGTCCGAAGTGATGGGTCAAAAACGTGACAATGCGATCGGCTTCACCCAACTTGTGGGTGCGAAGCACGATCGCATCGTCGCCATAACTCTTCAGCAGGTCACCGCTTTATCGCTGCGCGCGATTGACCGCACTAATGACGGCCTTGAGTGATGCGGTCACGATGTTGGCATCGATTCCCACTCCCCAAAAGACTTCGCCAGCCACCGAGCACTCTAAGTACGCGGCGGCACGGGCATCGCCACCAGCTGACAGCGCGTGTTCGTGGTAATCCAGCACGCGAACGTCAAAGCCCTTGGTGGATAACCCCTGGACAAATGCAGCGATGGGACCGTTTCCTGTTCCATGAATGATCTGCTCTTCGCCATCGAGAACGATGGTGGCTTGAAGCGAGTCCAATTGGTCAACGGTTGCCACATTTTGGTGGCCCTTGAGTGACAGGCGACCCCACTGTGCGCCGGTTGAGGGCAAGTACTCATCGTTGAAGATGGTCCAGATTTCCTCAGCACTGATTTCACCACCGTCCGCGTCAGCGCGATGTTGAACCACGCCAGAGAATTCAATTTGCAAACGTCGCGGCAGATCCAAGCTGTGCTCAGACTTCAACAGGTAGGCCACGCCACCCTTGCCGGACTGGCTGTTGACGCGAATGACGGCTTCGTAGGAGCGACCCAAGTCCTTGGGGTCAATCGGCAGGTACGGAACACCCCATGGAATGTCGTCGACCGTCTTGCCCGCAGCTGCAGCATCTACCGCCATGCGCTCAAAGCCCTTCTTGATCGCGTCTTGGTGCGATCCAGAAAAAGCGGTATAGACCAAGTCGCCCGCATAAGGGTGACGCTCGTTTACGGGAAGTTGGTTGCAGTACTCAACCGTGCGACGAATCTCGTCAATGCCGGTGAAGTCGATCATGGGGTCGATGCCCTGCGAGAACAGGTTCAAGCCCAAGGTCACCAAGCAGACATTGCCCGTGCGCTCGCCGTTACCGAACAAGCAACCTTCGATCCGGTCCGCGCCTGCCATGTAGCCCAGTTCCGCAGCAGCAACACCGGTTCCCCGGTCATTGTGCGGGTGCAGTGACAAGATCACGTTCTCGCGGTAGGCCAGATTGCGGTGCATCCACTCGATTTGGTCGGCGTAGACGTTGGGGGTAGCCATTTCAACGGTGGCTGGCAGGTTGACGATCACCTTGCGGTCATGCGTGGGCTGCCAAATATCGTTCACGGCGTTGACGACCTCAACGGCATAGTCAAGTTCAGTACCCGTGAAGGATTCAGGCGAATACTCAAAGAAGACATTGGTGTTACTCGAGACTTCATCGGCGTACTTTTGCACCAAGCGAGCGCCTTGAAGGGCGATGTCCTTGACTGCTTCCTTGTCAGCGTTAAAAACCACGCTGCGTTGCAGGGCTGACGTGGAGTTGTAGACGTGCATAATCGCACTCGAGGAACCATCAATGGCTTCAAAGCTTCGAGCAATCAGGTGGTCGCGGGCCTGAGTCAACACCTGGATGGTGACGTCGTCGGGAATGTGATCGCCTTCGATCAGTTCGCGAACGAAATCAAAGTCAGTCTGCGATGCCGAAGGGAAACCAACTTCGATTTCCTTGTAGCCCATCCGCACCAAGAGTTCAAACATGCGCATCTTGCGAGCAGGGGTCATCGGGTCAATCAGGGCCTGGTTGCCATCGCGTAGGTCAACCGAGGACCAGATGGGCGCCTTGGTGATGACCTTGTTAGGCCACGTGCGATCGGGCAGCACGATGGGGGCAAAGGGGACGTACTTATTGATCGGCATCCCGCTGGGGGTTTGTACTGGATCTTTACTGCGGTTCACTTCGAGCTCCTGGCTAGGTCTGGGGCGACCGGTACGCCTATCTACCGTGGCGAGGAGACCGGCCTAGGAGCGAGCCTCACCACGGATAATAAGCAAGAGGTACTGGTTCCGCATATGAAAACCATACACCTAGCTGACTCGGAGCAGGCGGACGGACGAGTTCTGTGCTGCATTACTGGAGTCCCCGTTGAAGTGGACGCGGTAGCTAAATGTGCCCCGCACGCCTCGGCTAAAACTCAACCGGTACACGCCTAGAGAACTCACCTTGAGCTTGGTCACCGTTCGCCAGACGGTGCCGGACCGGCGCTGGAGATACACGTACCTCCCGGCCTTAGTCGGGGACACCTTTCCGGAGACAACAGTTTTCGTACCCGTGCGCACTCGGGTCGGACTAAAGCCCATGCTGATCGTCGGACGAACATATACATCGGGACTCTTCGTCAGCCCGTAAAGACTGGACGTCAAACCCAGGTCGCCATCAAATCTCCAGTAGTACTCGGTGTTTGTAGTGGGCTTTTGAAGACATGATGCGACTCCCACCGAGTTCGTACGCACCGTGCATGCCACTTTCCAGCCACCGGCATAACGCAGCAGCTTCACGGTGCGCCCTGCTTGCGGCTGACCAGCCTGAGTCAGTTTGGTAGACAGCCTGACTGACTGACCCGCCGTGATGATTGTTGTAGATCGTGAAAATGTCATCGTCGTTGCTTGGCGAACGGCAGCGACCCCCAGGACTGCGCCATTGGCATCGACGAGACCACCGGTCAAGATCTTGCCGCTCAGTGAGGGCAGCGGGCGTGTGGTGCTCATGATGCGTGACTTAATTTGAGCAGGGGTCAAAGCCAGGTTTGCTGACAGGACCAAAGCCGCTGTGCCGGCCACGTGAGGTGTAGCCATGGACGTGCCGTCAAGGAATACGTACTGCGATGCACCATAGGCATCGCGCGGATAGTCGCTGACGATGGACTGACCCGGTCCTGCCACATCCACGCTGGCGGCACCGTAGTTGGAAAAAGAAGACAGTGCCCCAACGTTATTGATAGCGGCTACGGCCAAGATGTTGGACGAGGTAAAACCCCCGGGGTACTGGCGGTAGTTGTTAACCGAGGTTCCAGCATTGTCGTTGTTATCGCCGATTTGGTCATCGCCACCGTTGCCGGCAGCGGCCACCACCAAGATCCCAGAGGCATCAATGGCATCTTTGAACGCTTGGTCATAACCTGGTCCGCCTAGGCTCATGTTCACGATCTTGACACCCTCGGCCTTGGCGTAATTGAGGGCATCGATGACGGTCCCAGTATCACCACCATCGCATCCCAACGCCTTCAGCGGCATCACGCGAACGCCCGGTGCGACTCCGACCACACCCATTCCGTTTCGCTGGGCCGCAATCGTGCCCGCGACGTGGGTGCCGTGGAAGTCCTCGTCCTCGCCACCGCTACAGGTGACCCCGTCATAAACGGATGCATCGTTGTTGAGAAAATCCCAGCCATGGAGGTCATCGATGAAGCCGTTGCCGTCATCATCAATGCCGTTGTTTTGGATTTCACCAGGGTTGGTCCAGGTTGCACCCACTAAGTCAGAGTGATCAATGTCGATTCCGGTATCAATGATTCCAACAACAACATTGGAATCGCCCGTAGTCGTGGCCCACGCTTGCGGTGCATTGATGTCCACATCGGGAAACGGTTCAGTGTTAGAGGTGTAACGAAAGTTGGGCTGCGCGAAATCCACGCGGGGGTCAGCGTTGAGTTCGGCCACGGTTGAACTCACACTTGAGCCGTCAACGACCTTGACCTTCTCGGCGCGAGCGAGCCCCACACTTTCAACCTTGACGGTGCCGTGGGCGCGGCGCGTGCTTAGGCGAGCGCTTGCCGACACCCCGGGCTTCCATCGGACGATGACTTCGTCAGGAACAGTGGTTGGCGTCTTGGCTAGACGAGGCGTGAAGGAGATGACCTTGGTCGTGGTGTGTGCGGCCTGAGCTGGAGCGGGCAGTAGGCCAGAGATCAGGGCAAGGCAGGAGGTCGCGGCCATCAGTCCGGCGGCTGATCGAGCCTTCATGACGCCCTCCTCTGCACCGATGCTCACGTGACCTTGTTCTTATCGGCACGCTAATAGTAAAAGTGAAACACAATTCACGCCTGACGGCCATGCCCTGATTGCCCTCTTCGGACGCGGATTCACGCCTAGGGGTTCCGCCTGCTTCTCGGACCCCAGCGGCCGGGGCTAGAAGCCCAGTTTGCGCAGTTGCTTGGGGTCACGCTGCCAGTCCTTAGCGACCTTGACGTGCAGGTCCAGGTGGACCTTGGTGCCGAGCAACTGCTCAATCTCCTTGCGGGCCGCGGTCCCCACATCGCGCAGCCGCTCACCCCCCTTGCCAATGACAATCGCCTTTTGACTTTGGCGCTCGATGTAGACGATGGCCGAAATGTCTAGCAGCGGTCGATCATCGGGACGGCCTTCCCTGGGCTGCATTTCCTCCACCACAACCGCGATGGAGTGGGGCAGTTCATCGCGGACACCTTCAAGGGCAGCTTCGCGGATGAATTCGGCGACCATGACGAAACTGGTTTCATCGGTCGCTACCTCAGCCGGGAACAAGTTCGGACCCTCGGGCAAGCGAGCAACGAGCAAATCGGCCAGCAGATCAACCTGCTTCATATTTACTGCAGAAACGGGAACGATTTCGTCCCACTCAATACCTACTTGTTCACCGAGCTTTTGTACCGCCAAGAGTTGTTCCATCAAGGCGGCCGGGTTGACCTTGTCGATCTTGGTCACCACCGCAATTTTGGGAATCCTGGTCGCCATGGCCACATCGGTGAGGATGTACCGATCGCCGGGCCCGGGTCGTTCATCGGCGGGAACACAAAAGGCGATGACGTCGACTTCGGCCCAGGTTTCGCGCACGACTTCATTAAGGCGCTGACCCAGCAGGGTGCGGGGCTTGTGTACACCGGGAGTGTCCACCAACACCAGTTGCGCATCCGGGCGATGGACCACTCCGCGGATGGCATGGCGCGTGGTTTGGGGGCGATCTGAGGTAATCGCGACCTTTTGCCCGACCAGGGCATTGGTCAAGGTTGATTTGCCGGTGTTGGGACGTCCAACAAAGCAGGCAAAGCCACTGCGATGTGTCACAAAGAAATCGTTTCGACGACAGCGCCGCTGGCATCGCAACGATGCATCAGGGCACCCGGGGCCGCGAGTTCGCGACCGGCTTCAACATCTGCGGCCGCCAACTCGCCAGCATCGGTGACCACGACAACACCTTCAAGCTTGCTGGCGCCACTGGAAACGGCCGCAGCAATAGCTGCTAACCCTGCGCTCAATGACAGTGCTGACAACGAAACCGTGGTGGCGATGTAGGTGCGGCCTGTCTCATCGCGAACCGCTGCACCTTCGGCCGCATTGTTGCGAGTGCGCGCACTACGTGCCAGCGTGATGAGCTTGTTGTCTTCTTCACTCAAAACGCTCATGCCTGATCCTTTCTCGTTACTGTTGATTCATCCATCGAGACTACGCGGGCACCGATCGCTTCATCAGGGATGACGACGACAGAGGTGATGCGATTGCGTCGTCCCCCGACCGACTCGGCCACCAACTCATAGCCCGCAACAGTGATCGAGGATCCCGAGATGGGGACTTTGCCCAGGCGTTCGGCCAATAAGCCACCCACGGTGTCGACATCGTCATCAAAGGTTTGCTTGAGCAAGTGCCCAAGGTCGTCCAGCGGCAGGCGGGCGGAGACGCGAATCGACCCATCCGCACGGTGTTCAATATCGGGTTGTTCTTCGTCGTACTCATCGGCAATTTCTCCGACGATTTCTTCCAAGATGTCTTCAATGGTGACCAGCCCCGCCGTGCCACCGTATTCATCAATGACCACCGCTAGGTGAACGCGGGCAGCCTGCATCTCGCGCAACAAGTCGTCAACCGGCTTGCTGTCGGGAACATAGGTCACGGGCCGCATGACCGACTCCACGCGCTCGATGGACTCCGCATCGCGATGATCAAAGGATCGACGAGTGACGTCTTTGAGGTACACCACACCGACGACATCATCAAGTGAATCTCCTATGACGGGGATTCGAGAAAAGCCTGAGCGCAATCCCAGCGACAAGGACTGTCGCAAGGTTTTGTTGCGTTCGATGAAAATCATTTCGGTTCGCGGAACCATGACTTCGCGCACCACTGTGTCACCCAATTCAAAGACCGAGTGAATCATCTGGCGCTCGCCGTCTTCGATGACCTGATTGGCTTCGGCGATATCGACGAGTTCGCGCAATTCGGCTTCGGTACTGAAGGGGCCATCGCGGTAGCCCTTACCGGGCGTAATGGCATTACCAACCAGGATCAACAGCCGAGTCAATGGTCCAAGTACCTTGGCCAGGGCACGCACAAATCCAGCCGTGGCAAGGCCAACCTTGACGGGGTTTTGTCGACCAATCGTGCGCGGGGCCACACCCACGACCACGTAGTTGACGGTGGCCATCGTGGCCGCAGCAACCGCGATCGATGCCCATGTCGTTCCCCACGTATTCACAAAGACGTTCACGACGAGGACAGTCGCGGTGGTCATCGAGGTGATACGCAAGAACAACAGCACGTTGACAAATGGAGCAGGATCGGTGGCGATGACGACCAAGGCTGCAGCGCCACGCTTGCCTTCGGCCTGCAGTTCGTCTGCGCGCGAACGTCGCACGCGAGATACCGCGGCTTCCATCGCAGCCAACGAACCGGCAATGCTGACCAGAACAACCGCCGCAACGATCAACCACACATCAGTCACGATGGACTCCCCTTAGATTCATACGCGGTCAAGATGTCGGCCTGTAAGTCAAACATCACCTTGTGCTCGTCCGGTTCCTCGTGGTCATAGCCCAACAGGTGCAAAACACCGTGGACCATGAGCAGATCTAGTTCGGCTTGTGGTTCGCGGCCCGCTTCGAGCGCCTGAGCGGTAGCAAATTCGGGGGCAATCACAATGTCGCCGAGCATTCCCGTTACCGGGGGCTCGCCGGGCTTGCCCGGTTCCAATTCGTCCATCGGGAATGACAAGACATCAGTGGGCCCGGGCAGATCCATCCAGTCAACGTGCAGCTTTTCCATCACATCGTTGTCCACGACCGCGATAGAGAGTTCGGCTTCCGGGTCAATGTTCATCGCCACCATGGCCGTGCGGGCCACATCCATCAGGCGAGCTTCATCGACGGAGTGCTTGGACTCATTGGTGAGCTCGATGGCCATCAGTTAACGCTTCGTCGATGGCTTAGTAGGCGAGGTCAGCGCATCAAAGGCGGCATAGGCCTCGACTATGCGACTGACCAGTCGGTTACGCACCACGTCTTGGGCATCGAGGCGACAAAACATCACGTCATCGACATCGTCGAGGATGTCTTGGACAACGCGCAACCCGCTCATGGTTCCTGACGGAAGGTCAACTTGGGTGGTGTCGCCGGTGATCACCATCTTGGATCCAAACCCCAAGCGAGTGAGGAACATCTTCATCTGCTCAGCCGAAGTGTTTTGTGCTTCGTCCAAAATGATGAAGGCATCGTTGAGAGTGCGACCACGCATGTAGGCCAACGGAGCTACCTCAATGGTCCCGGACGCCATCAAGCGCGGAATCGACTCTGGGTCAACCATGTCTTGCAAGGCGTCATACAGCGGTCGCAGGTACGGGTCAATCTTTTCAAACAAGGTGCCCGGCAAGAATCCCAAGCGCTCGCCGGCTTCCACGGCTGGTCGGGTCAAGATGATGCGGTTGACCTGCTTGGCCTGAAGAGCCTGCACTGCCTTGGCCATGGCCAGATAGGTCTTGCCGGTTCCGGCGGGACCAATACCAAAGACGATGGTGTGACGATCAATGGCTTCGACGTAGCGCTTTTGGTTCAAGGTCTTGGGGCGAATGGTTCGGCCACGATTGCTCAAGATATTCATCGTCAAAACATCAGCGGGGCCTTCGTTGTTTTCGCCGCGAATCATAGAAATAGATCGCTCAACGACTTCAGCCGAAAGTCCCTGGCCAGTGCGAACGACGATGACGAGTTCATCCACGAGGCGTTGGATGCGGGTGACGTCTTCGGCGGGACCCTTGATCGCGATTTCGTTTCCGCGCGCATGCATGGAGATAGCAGGGAACGCACCTTCAATAACTCGCAAGAATTCGTCGCCAGGCCCAAAGAGGGTGACGGTAGGCAAACTCGGTGGCACCACGATGGTGGTACTGACTTCGCTCGTTCGACTCATGGGTTGGCCCGAAGGCCATTCCTCGCCCTACTTTCCTTCTACTCATGAGCGGGAGTTGAACTTCCGCTGCGAACCGGTGGCTTTATCGTATCCCGATTAACCCGATCAGCCCGATTAACCCGATCAGCCCGATTAACCCGATCAGCCAGGTGGCCACCGGAAGTCGCGGCCACCCAAGACGTGGACGTGGGTGTGAAACACGCTCTGCCCCGCTCCCGCGCCGGTATTGAGCACCAGTCGGAAGCCTGACTGGTCTCCCTGGGGGGTCAGACCAAGATCGCGAGCGACCGATGCTGCATCGGCCATCAGTTGGCCCGTGGCCTCATGATCGGCGCTGAGTTCGCCCACGTCAGCACTGTGGACCAGCGGGATGACCAATACGTGAACCGGTGCTTGCGGATTTATGTCGCGAAAGGCCAATGAATGTTCAGTGCGTGCCACCACGTCAGCTGGAATATCTCCGGCGATGACGGAACAAAACAGGCAGTTACTCATAACACAATCGTAGTCGCTGCCTTCGCAGGCGCTGGCCACATACCGATTTAGGACCAGCGACCGGTAACCGCGCCCAGCACAGCGACTGCGGCCGCGCCGGCCGTCGATGTGCGCATGATGGATTTGCCCATGTGGACGATCTGAGCACCTGCCTGACGAAAGGCTTCGACCTCGTCAGAGGTGATTCCACCTTCGGGTCCGACCACGATCACAATCTCGCCATCTATCGGAGGATTCCAATCCGTTAAGGCTGTGGTGGATTCCTCGTGCAAAACAATGGCACCGCTGGCGGCGGCAATCATGGAAACCACATCACCAGTGGTAGCCACACCAGTGACTTGGGGAAGGCGCGATCGCCGTGCTTGTTTTCCGGCGGCTTTGGCGGTGTTTTCCCACTTGGTCAACGCCTTTTCGGCGCGATCGCCCTTCCATTGCGCGATGCAACGCGAGGCCGCCCAGGGAACGATCGCATCGGCGCCGACCTCGGTCAGTAATTCGACGGCGCGTTCACCCCGATCGCCCTTGGGGATGGCTTGTACGACAACCAAGCGCGGCAATACGACGTCATCCATGATGCGTTCGAGAACTTCGATGACAAGCTCATCGGGGTTGTTCACTTCAACAACACGACCAGCGATCAACAAACCATCACCGTCGCTGAGGTCAATATGTTCACCGACTTTGACCCGCACCACGCTGACCGCGTGACGACCCTCGGGACCAGACAGCGTGACTTGCGTTCCCTCGAGTAAGTCTGCTCGAGGGGCCAAGAACATCGGCGCACTCACCGGCCGGTCAACACGTCTTTGATCTTGGTGAAAATCTTGTTGGGCTCAACCACCGGAGCAAGTTTGGGTGCAACAGATTCTTCGCCACGCAGTCGAGCGATTTCTTCCATGAGTTCGCGTTGCTTTCCTTCGAGCCGCGTGGGGGTTTCGACTTCGATGTGCACCACGATGTCGCCCCGTCCACGACCGTGGAGCGGGGGTACTCCCAGCCCTGCGATGCGCACGGTCTGGCCCGATTGCGTTCCTGAGTCGAGCGTGACCTCTCGTAGCCCATCCAGGGTGTCAAGTTCCAAGGTGGTGCCTAATGCTGCTGCCGTCATGGGGACTTTCAAGCGAGCGTGCAGGTCGCCACCCTGACGCTCAAAGACTTCGTGGGGCAAAACGATGACTTCGACGTAGAGGTCGCCATTGGGCCCACCACCGGGACCGGCTTCGGCTTGACCGCTGAGTTGAATGCGCGTGCCCGTATCCACACCAGCGACGATGCGTACCTTCACGTTGCGACGGGCGAGGACTCGACCCTCGCCCGAACACTCAGCACACGGAGTGGGCAAGGTCTGGCCGTACCCCTGACATTGCGAACATTGACGCGCCGTCATGACTTGGCCCAACAACGAACGCTGCATGACTTGGACTGAGCCGCGACCATTGCAGATGTCGCAGATCAACGGTGCGGCGCCTGGAGCGCAGCAACTGCCGTCACAGGTGGGACAGCGCACAGCCGTTTCGAGTTGCAACTCACGCTCGGCACCAAAAACAGCTTCATGCAGTTGTACTTCGACACGAACTAGGGCGTCCTGCCCTCGGCGAGTGCGCGTACGCGGCCCGCGTTGTTGACCCCCAAAGAAGGCATCCATGATGTCGGTGAAATCGAACCCAAATCCAGCGCCAGGGCCTGGTCCGCCACCACCGCGAGGAGCGCGCGGGTCGGCACCCATGTCAAACATTTGACGCTTGTCTGGGTCGGAGAGGACTTCATACGCAGCAGCGACTTCCTTGAAGCGCTCCTGCGTATTGGGGTCGTCGTTGCCGTCGGGATGCAGCTCGCGAGCCAAGCGACGATAGGCGCGCTTGATTTCATCTGCAGATGCATCTCGGGATACACCCAGAACGCCGTAATAGTCGTTGGCCATTACTGCGCATCCATCATTCGTCCGAGGTAGCGAGCAACAGCACGCACCGATGCCATGTTGGCGGCATAGTCCATTCGCGTTGGACCCACAACTGCCAGATTGCCCACTGCTTGTCCTTCGCCGCCGTAGCTCGATGTCACGATCGAAGCTGTTGAAAGTTGTTGCACATCATTTTCCGCACCAATGCGCACTGTTGGCTGCTCACTGGCTTCAACTTCACCCAATAACTTGAGCAAGACTACGTGTTCTTCGAGCGCTTCAAGGACAGGCTGAACCGTGAGTGGGAAATCGCTAGGAACTCGGGTCAGGTTTGCCGCCCCCGAAATCACGACCCGCTCTTCACGCTGACCAGCAACGGTTTCCATCAAGGAAGCAACCAGGGCAACCACTGCTGAGCGCTCGAGGGGGGCAAATTCGGCGGGTAATCCGGCGATTGCATCCGCGACATCTACCATTCGTAGGCCTTGAACGCACGCATTGATGCGCTGGCGAACCTTGGCTAGCACATCTTCGGACATGGGCGTCTCGAAATCCACCACTCGTTGCTCAATTCGCCCCGTACTAGCGATCACCACGACCATCACTCGGGTGGGCAGTAGTGACACCAGCTCTACGTGGCGTACAGACGATCGTGGTAGCGAGGGGTACTGCACCACGGCCACTTGGCGCGTGAGCTGAGCCAGCAATCGCACACTGCGATCGACGACTTCATCAAGGTCAAAGGCGCCTTCAAGGAAGTTTTGAATCGCTCGACGCTCTGGAGTCGAGAGCGCGCGCACTTCAGTCAACTGGTCAACGAAGAGTCGGTAGCCCTTGTCCGTCGGGATGCGTCCGGCCGACGTATGTGGCTGCGCGATGAAGCCTTCGTCTTCTAAGGCAGCCATGTCATTGCGGACGGTGGCCGAGGAGACGTTGAGGTGGTGTCGATCAACCAGAGCACGAGATCCCACGGGTTCATGCGTGGCGACGTAGTCCTCAACAATGGCGCGTAGGACGGCAAGTCGGCGATCCTCGCTCATGACCCACCTCCGGTGCTGGCACTTGTTGTCCCTGAGTGCCAACTCTAGGCGGTAGAGCGACGCCAGGCGCCTCGAGCCGAGCTAGTTTGTCAGGAGTTCAACGGCTAAACGATCAGCGAGCAGGCGGCCACGCAAGGTCAGGACTGCTCGACCAGCATCGAAGTCTTGCGGGTCAAGTAGTCCCTCAGCTACCGCTTCCTTCACGCGCTCTTGTCCACTGGATGACAACGAGTCAACGGCAAGCCCACTGGCTAATCGCAGCCCCAACAAGACCGCCTCGTCAACTTGTTGTTCAGGGGTTAAAATTTCGCGAGCAGCCGCCGGCGAGACTCCAGCGTCGAGCGCCTTGGCATACGTGGCCGGATGTTTAACATTCCACCAACGCACACCGCCGATATGCGAATGAGCGCCAGGCCCAATCCCCCACCAATCCTGACTCGTCCAGTAGCCCAGATTGTGCAGACACTGCCCCCCTGGCTTAGCCCAATTCGATACCTCATACCACTGCATACCCGCAGCGCTGAAAGTCTCATCGGCCATCACGTAGCGGTGCGCCATGACGTCATCGTTGGCGACAACGACATCTCCGCGCGCAACTTGTGCACCTAAGGCAGTTCCATCTTCAACGATCAATGCGTACGCGCTGATGTGGTCTGGTTCGACTTCTAGTGCGGCATCAAGGGATTGCTGCCACTGCTCATCGGTTTCACCCGGAGCTCCATAAATCAAATCAACGTTGACGTGCTCAAAACCGGCGTCCTTGGCCTCTTCCACCGCATGCTGGACCCGACCAGGACTGTGTTTGCGGTCAAGGGCCTTCAGGACAGTGGTATTTGCACTTTGCATCCCAAAGGAAATGCGGTTAAAACCTGCAGCACGCAGTTGCTCAAGCCCCATGGCATCAACAGATTCAGGATTGGACTCAATACTGAGCTCAGCTCCCTCAATGATCCCGAACTCGGCACGCACCACGTCAAGAAATCGAGCAAAGTCAGCGGGTGGGAGCAACGTCGGTGTGCCGCCACCCACAAAGAGCATCGAAATCGGCCGCGCTGCATCGCCCAACACCGATTTCGCAAGTAGCAATTCAGTTAGAGCGGTATCTAGGTACGTTGCGCGCGAAGCACCCGGACCTAATTCATCAGCGGTGTAGGTGTTGAAGTCGCAATAGCCGCAGCGCGAGGTGCAAAACGGAACATGGAGATATAAACCGAGGTCACGAGTGCCATCAAATGCCGATGGCGGTAACGATCCATCGGTGGGGACAGGTTCTCCGTCAGGCAAGGTTGAGGGCACGTCCTCAGTGTGACTCACAAACCGCGAGGAGTCACCCTTCACGCCTACTTCTTCTGAGTTTCCTTCGTCGGATCTGCTTCGCTGGACAAGGCTGCAATGAATGCTTCTTGCGGGACCTCGACACGGCCCACCATCTTCATCCGCTTCTTACCTTCTTTTTGCTTCTCTAAGAGCTTGCGCTTACGGGTGATGTCACCGCCGTAACACTTAGACAGCACGTCCTTACGGATCGCGCGAATGTTTTCGCGGGCGATCACGCGCGCGCCAATGGCAGCCTGAATCGGCACCTCGAACTGCTGACGCGGAATCAACTCCTTCAGGCGGCTGGCCATCTTTAAGCCGTAGGCGTAGGCCTTGTCCTTGTGTACTACCGCGCTGAACGCGTCCACGGCTTCGCCCTGCAAAAGGATGTCCACCTTGACCAAGTCGGCCACTTGCTCGCCCGTGGGCTCATAGTCCAGCGAGGCGTAGCCGCGAGTTCGTGACTTGAGCGCATCAAAGAAGTCGAAAACGATTTCAGCCAAAGGCAGTTGGTAGCGCAACTCAACACGGTCTTCGGACAGGTAATCCATCCCCAGCAATTGACCCCGTCGGTTCTGGCACAGCTCCATGATCGTTCCAACAAATTCAGAGGGCGACAAAATTGTCGCGCGCACCACCGGCTCGTTGACCTCAGTGATTTTTCCGCTCGGAAACTCACTGGGGTTGGTGACGGTGATTTCTTTGCCATCGTCCATCACCACGCGGTACACCACGTTAGGTGCGGTAGAGATCAGGGCCAGGCCGGCTTCGCGCTCGAGACGCTCGCGCACGATTTCAAGGTGAAGCAAACCAAGGAAGCCACAACGAAATCCAAAACCCAACGCAACGGACGTCTCGGGTTCGTACACCAGCGCCGCATCATTGAGCTGCAATTTGTCTAGCGCATCGCGCAGGTCGGGGTAATCCGAACCATCGAGTGGATACAAACCGGAGAAGACCATCGGCATCGGGTCTTTGTAGCCACCCAACGCAACGGTGGCGGGCTTATTCAACGTGGTGACCGTGTCGCCGACTCGGGACTGGCGAACGTCTTTCACTCCCGTGATCAGGTAGCCCACTTCGCCCACGCCCAGGCCATCCGATGAGACCGGCTCGGGCGCAATGACTCCGACTTCCAACATTTCGTGGGTCGCGTGTGTGGAAAGCATCAAGATTTTGTCGCGCTTGGACAAATGGCCATCGATCACGCGAACGTAAGTGACCACACCTCGGTACGTGTCGTAGACACTGTCAAAAATCAGTGCGCGAGCCGGCGCATCGGGGTCGCCCTTAGGCGCAGGCATGGTGTTAACGACCAGATCCAGGAGCTCCGTGACGCCTTCACCGGTTTTACCCGAGACCCTGAGGACATCTTCTGGTTCGCAACCCACCAGGCGGGCTAGCTCGGCTGCATACTTTTCTGGCTGAGCAGCAGGAAGGTCAATCTTGTTCAGCACGGGAATGATGTGCAGATCATTTTCCATTGCCAAGTACAAGTTGGCCAACGTTTGGGCTTCAATTCCCTGCGCGGCATCGACCAACAAGATCGCGCCTTCACACGCGGCCAATGAGCGAGAGACTTCGTAGGTGAAGTCAACGTGTCCTGGTGTGTCAATCAGATTCAAGATGTGCGTGACGTCAGCGTTCGGTCCATCCTTTGGAGCCCACGGCAGACGGACGGCCTGAGACTTAATCGTGATGCCGCGTTCGCGCTCGATGTCCATGCGGTCGAGGTATTGCGCTCGCATGTGGCGGGCATCGACGACACCGGTGAGTTGCAGCATGCGGTCGGCCAGGGTGGATTTACCGTGGTCAATATGCGCGATGATGCAGAAGTTGCGCAGCAGCTCAGGCGGGGTGGCACTGGGCTTGGGCGCCGGTGACGCAGACACGCGAAAAGCACCTCGAGTCGGTAGGTAGGCGCTTATCGTCCCACGCCCGCCCCTGTGGGCTAGTACCCGTAGGGGCGCTGGTATCTTTTAGACCTGTACTTCCCTGTTTCTTGCGGTGGCCGAGAGGCCCCCCTTACACCTAAGGCTCTCTTCAGTGGCAAATATTAAGTCCCAGATCAAGCGCATCAAGACCAACGAGAAGGCTCGCCAGCGCAACTTGGCGGTTCGTTCCGGGTTGAAGACCTCGGTTCGTCGCTTCCGTGAGGCCTTCGCTTCTGGTGACGCCACTGCCACCAACGAGGCTCTGCTCACCGCATCGCGCCAGCTCGACAAGGCAGCCAGCAAGGGTGTTATTCACAAGAACCAGGCAGCCAACCGCAAGTCGGCCATGGCCAAAAAGGCCGCTAGCCTCTAAGACTTTTAGACTTCATGAAGATGACCGGTTTGCATTCGCAAGCCGGTCTTCTTTGTATATCCACCTTGTCGCGTAAGGTCGTATCAGCATGATCAACGCGACCAGCCCACTGCGCGTGATGCGCACACTGGTGATCGCCGCACTGGCATCGATGAGTGCGCTTGGAGCGCACACCCTGGGTGGTGAATCAGTTCACCTTGGCCCCCTCGTTCTGGCATCAATGGGAGCCGCCACCGCTTTGACGTTCCAGATGTCACGCACTCAATGGCAGATTGGGCGTTTGGTCACGGCATTGGCTGCAATCCAGATCCTGATTCATATTTCTTTGTGGATCAGTGGGGATCATGCGACGCATGGCACATCGTCTGCTCCACATACCTCAGTGACAGCCATGATGACCTGGCACATTGTCGCCACAGCCACGAGCGTGACGCTCATTCGTCATGGAGAGCGCCTGATCCATCACTTTGCGCGCCTTGCCGCTCGCCTTGTCCCGCGTACGCTTGTGCTCACTGCGTCAACTCCGCCAAAGCGCAACAAGTTTCGACTTGACCTGACATGCAGGCGCTTGGTCAGCCAGTTCTCCTTCACCGGGCTGTCCCAACGGGGACCACCGGCCATCGCCCCTCTTCGCTAATAGGGCAGCTGGGTTTGCGCTGGCCTTTTAGCCAGTCCGTTTACCCATCACCTTTACCTCGGATCGATCTGAGGTCTTCAGCGAAAAGAGAAAGTAATGTCCGCAATTGAAAAATCACGTCCGTCGCTACCTAGGCGAACCCTGAGACGCCGATATGAGTCCACAAGTGGAGGTCGGTCATGAGCGATCTCTTTGGTAGCGAAAAGCCAATGACGGAAACTGCTGCCTGGCTGCTAGCCAAACCTTTTCTGGAGTTGGTTGAGGAAAAGCTGCAGTTGACCGAACTCCCGGTGACTGGAGAGCCGTTTCATACCTTCACCAGCCCCACTACGGGAGAGACAACCGGAACAATACGGCTCTTTGATGGCAAAGGAATCGATATAGCTGTTCTGACAACCGCCAACACGGAACACCTCGACATCTGGCAGATGGTGATATTCACGCCACCAGAGTCGGCTGTTCCACACCTGAGCTTCGAAGGAAGCGGAAACCCTGGCGGATCGTGGCTGAGTTTGGACCTCGTTCCGCGCGCAACGTGCTTAGAGGAAATTGACTGGACCCGGTACGTATATGAGCCCTTGTCTGATGCTGTTTGGGCTTTGCATGAACGAACGGACCTTCAACAGGCGTTGATTCGCGCGCGACATCGAATGCGTCTATCACCCTGGCTTGTAACGGTCAAACTTGAAGCTGGGACAGCGGTCCAACCAGCAAGCGACATCGTTCAGCTCTACGCCGCGAGATTTTGTCAGCTTCTCGAAAATGGCATCCCTGAGCAGTTCCTGCCGTCTCTTAGTCCTGATGAACTCGCTGTCCGCGATGCTCGTGAGCGATCTCACCTTTATTCATGGGAATCAACCTGGAATTACCGTCATCTTGCGCTTCTTGGCGGGCCGGACGCCCCCACTGTGGTGCAGCAAACACTGATCAACCCACGTCAGATGTATTCACGAGCTCTGGTCGGTGTGGCAAGTGCCTAGGATTACAACTACTCACGAAGGAGTTTCAATGTTTTTGACCAAAAGGGTCGGTGCCGCTGTCTTGCTGCTTCTTGCCGCTGCACTACTGACCACCGGAACGGCCCAAGCACACAGTGACCTGGAATCAGCATCGCCAGCGAGCGGAGAGGTACTGAAATCCTCGGCGGAAGAGGTGACGTTGATTTTCAACGAGACAATCCGCACCAAGGGAAGCGGGCTCATTGTCACCGATGCCCACGGTCGGCGCTTTGATGAAGGTGACGCTGTGGTCGTTGGTGCAACTGCCAAGCAATCAATCAAGAAATTGACAGCACCCGGGCGCTACACCGTTAGGTATCGCGTTGTCTCGGCCGATGGTCACGTCGTGAGTTCGAAGTACAGCTTCGCCTTCGCTCCGCCATCACCCGGGGCACCCTCCTCTACTCCCGTCGCCTCCACGACGAATCAGACGTCGACCGGAAACAGCGCCGTCGTAGTGGGTGCGATCGCCGGTGCGATTGCCGGTGGACTCACGGGCGTTTACCTCATACGCCGAAAAAGAAGTCAGCGCGCCGCATAAGTGAAGTCCGTCGCGCGCCTTGGGGCTACCGCTACCGCCATTGTCGCGGTAGCGGTAGCTCTGGCGCTGCTGATTGGCGGGAACGCTCCCGAACGTGCGTACCCAGGACTTCCTGATCCTGGGTTGGGCACAGGGTGGGCGTATCCCGTTGTTCATGGGTTAAATGACTTGCTTGCGGTTCTTACCGTCGGACTGTTGCTCGCGGCGGCGTTCCTCCTGCCGCACACCAAAGGCTCCTTAGGTGTGGTCGCTATCAAGTGTGTGGTCACAGCAAGTGTCACGGCTGGTTTGTGGGCCGTTGTTGCTCTGACTCAGGGAATTCTCGCGCTCTCCTATTCCTTCGGTGCGCCGATCGCACGCGTTCTTGATCCAACGGTTGTTTCGAGTTTCTTTTCTCAAACCAACGAGGGCAAAGCACTCCTGATTCAATTCTTCGGTGCACTCATTCTGGCGTTATCGTGCTGGACGATCACTCGTGCGCAAGCTGCGACAACCGCTCTGATCGGTGCCCTTCTCGTAGTGATTCCACCAGCACTAACGGGACACTCCGGAGCATCCGACCGACACGAAGTTGCAATCTCTAGTTTGATGCTGCACATCGCCGGCATTTCCCTATGGGTTGGTGGCCTGTGCGCGTTAGTTCTGATAGCCGCCTGGGATAAGTCAGCGCTGCGACCTGCCATCTCGCGGTATTCCACCTTGGCGTTGTGGACTTATGTCGTCGTCGTCGGCAGTGGGTTAGCCAATGCGTGGATTCGTATCAGCGCGGTGTCCGACTTATGGACCACCGGTTACGGCCGACTGCTGCTGATCAAGACCGGCTGCGCCATCGCTCTGGGGTGGCTGGGGTGGTACCACCGCAAACGCACCATCCCGGCGTTAGATCAACAAGGCACACCGACAGCGTTCATTCGCTTCGCCACGATCGAAGCGGTCATCATGGTCGCCACGATTGGTGTGGGGGTGGGGCTGTCCCAAACCGCACCGCCCGTTAATGACGCCATCGATTTGACCAAGGCCAGTGCTGCGCGCTTGGTGTTGGGCTTTGAACTTCCGCCACCACCCACGGCATTGAGTGTTCTGGTCCAGCAAGTACGCCCCGATGCATTGTGGATCTTTGTCGCACTCCTGCTCGGCGCTTTGTACCTACTAGGTATTCGCACACTCGCCGCTCAAGGCGACACCTGGCCGATTGGTCGAACCATTTCTTGGGTGGCTGGCTGGCTGATCATCTTGTGGTCGACGAGTGGCGGAATTGCCACCTACTCCCACGTACTTTTCAGCGCGCACATGGTGCAGCACATGTTGCTCAGCACTGTCGCGCCAATTTTCTTGGTGTTGGGAGCTCCAGCTTCACTCGCGCTACGCGCATTGCCGACCGGAAGCAACGGCGCAGGGGTTCGTGAATTACTTGTCTCGGTGCTGAATTCACGCTTCATCCACTTCGTCAGCAATCCTATTGTCGCCGCCATCATTTTCGTTAGCAGTTTCTTCGGCCTGTACTTCACTCCCCTCTTCCCGGCATTGATGGCAAGCCACTTGGGTCACACGATCATGCAAGTGCACTTTGTGCTGGCTGGATACCTGTTCTTCTGGACTCTGATTGGCATTGACCCCGGGCCCAAGCGCGCGCCGTACCCGATTCGGATCCTGGTATTGCTGGTGCCGATGTCCATCCATGCGTTCTTTAACATCGCGATTTTGCAATCCAATGAGATCTTGGCCCAGGGCTACTTCGCTTCTATCCAGCGCACGTACCTGACCGACTTGCTGGCCGATCAGCGCGTGGGTGCAGGCATCGGCTGGGCCTTGGGCGAACTGCCCCTGCTGATGGTGATGATTACCCTGACGTTGCAGTGGTCTCGATCTGATGATCGCGATGCCAAACGATCGGACCGTCAGGCCGATCGCGCTGAACGTGGCGATGGCGGTCCGGACGAACTCGGGGACTACAACGCGTACCTCGCCAAGCTTGCTGATCGCGACGCGAAGAACTAACCAGCGCGAGGAACTAACCAGCGCGACGCGCACGACCAAGCTTGATGATCATCAGTTCAATCGCATACACGGCATCTACTGCGGCACCTTTGACATCAGCATCTGCCTCGGCAAGTGCACGCAGAGCCCGCGCGACTGCGTCCGGAGACCAGCCCGTGAGTTGTTGACGTGCCTTACGCAGTTGCCAATCACGCAAGCCGACTTCAGCAGCAGCTTGTTCCAGGGGCATCGCACGCGGTGCGCTAGAGGCTTTGATTAAGTTGCGGAAGTTGAAGGCGAGGGCAGCGGTAATAGCTGGTCCGGTGGCTCCCCCAGCGATGGCTTGTCGTGTTGCCACCAGCGCCTTGCCGGTATCACCGGCCAAAATCGCATCAGCGATGGCAAATGCGTCAACTTCGACCCGACCGGCAAAGAATGACTCCACCGCTTGGCGGTCAAGGCGACCCTTGGCAGGGTAATCCGCAGAGAGTTGACCACAGGCTGCTGCCAAAGCGCGCAAATCACGACCGGCTGCTAACACCATCGCTTCGGGAACATCGGGGGTTATGGGTCTATGCAACGAGACGAACTCAGTGGCAACGAAATCGGTGTACCCCTTGCGGGTAGGAGTCTTGCAATCAGTAACCGTGGCCTTGCCCTTTTTCAATGCATTGAGTTGACCGCGTCCGCTATTGGCATTGCGGTGCAATAACACGAAATGCACATCGGGTTCATCAGTCTTGGAATGGGCTACCAAGGCAGCGACCACGCGATCATCAAGTGAGCCTGCGGCAGGAGCAGACTCGTCGTCGTCATCGGAGACTTCTTCGGCTCGCCCCATG
>JAPLBW010000183.1:0-11197 GCA_026392555.1 Actinomycetota bacterium | reverse complement strand
TGCCCAACCCACGCACTACAACCACGCGTCGCTCACTAAACAAGGACGGGCTGAGGAATTCCTGAATGGCTGGGAAGGTCAGATCGCCTGCGCTGATGTCGCGCACATCGGTTTGTGGATCCATGCCACGAGCACCAGCAACCACCAAAGACACGGCTCGATCGGCCAGTAATTCCTCCGTGCCCACCACCAGAGTGAGGGCCGAAGGCGCCGGAGCGATCTTGTGAGTGGTCATCGGGTTGAGCATCCCACGAGCCAGGGTCAGGCACGCGGGCGACTGACCAAAATCAGGCTCGAGCCAGAGCGCACCACCGCCACATCCCCCTGCTGGTCGGTGCGCCCAATCTGAGCACCCATGTTCGCCAATTGCACCAGCGTGCTCGGCTTGGGGTGGCCATAACGATTGCCCACCCCCACGCTAATCAGGGCCATACGCGGGTGGGTTAATCGCAGAAACTCAGGGTCCTGCAGGGCCGACCCATGGTGCGGGACTTTGAGCACATCCACTCCAGTGATTTCTGCACCGTGCTCAGTGCGCACCACCTCTTGGGCTGCCTGCTCAATATCTCCGGTCATCAAGATGCGAATCATTCCTTGTTGCGCAAGAAAGACCACGCTGAAGTTATTGGGCGCTGAGCCCTGTGATTCAAGGCGGGCTGCATTCATCGGTTCGGCCGAGGGAGTGAGGTCATGGAGTTGCCACGGTCCGATGGTGGTCGTGCTGTGAGGAACCACAGCAACCAATTGGCTATGACTTTGCGCGACAAGAGCAGAGACGCTTTCAAACTGTGGTGCTGGTTCCAACAATGAGCTCACCAACACCGGGCCCACCCGTCGATGTCGCAAAGCTCCTTGCAGACCGTCAACATGATCGGCATGAAAGTGGGTCAGAATCACAGCGTCCAGAGTGGTGATTCCCGCATCGCGCAAACATCGATCAATCAAACGTGCATCAGGACCGGCATCAACCAAGATCGCTGATGCTCGACCGGTATTGAGCAAGAGTCCATCGCCTTGCCCTACATCGCAGGCTTCAACGAGCCAGTGCGCAGGCGGCCACGCAGTGGCATGGCGGACCGGCAAAACGATGAGGCAACCGGCTGCCGCAACGGCTGCCACTCCTGCCCAGGGCGTACGCCTGAACCGCACAACAGCCAGGACGGTGACCATCGCTAGCGCGACACACAATCCACCGACGAGACCCCGAGGCCACGCCAGCGTGCCTCCTGGCACCTGAACCGCTGTGCCCGCGACCCAACTAATCCATTGAGCACACCAACTAGCAGCGGCAGCAAACAGCGAGGCCAGCCACGGACTAACCGGACTCACAACCGCGGCAATGAATCCACACACGGTTGCCGGTGCAACAGCCGGCTCGGCCAACACGTTGGCCACGATGGCGATCGGCTCAATGCGTCCGGAAATTGCCGCCAGCACGGGCGAGACCACCAACTGTGCACCGACAGCAATCCCGACGGCTTGGGCAACCCGCAATGGCATCCACCGTGTGAGTCGCTGGGTAAACCACGGGGACACCACAATCAAGCCGGCCGTAGCCACAACGGATAGAACAAATCCCAGTTGCACACTCAACAAAGGATCGATGACTAGCAACACCATCACTGCAGCGCTGAGCGCGGCCAACGACCGAGACAACCCGCCGCGAATGATCGCAATCAGGGCAATAGTTCCCATCACGGCCGCACGCAACACTGATGGCTCAGGTCTGGCCAAGATGACGAAGAACGCGATCGTGGCAATCCCCACGATGACCAGTAACCGGCCGCGAATACGCATGGCCCGGGCGAGTAGCAGAACGAATCCGACCACGATGGCCACGTTGGNNNNCCACTCACCCGCATATCGTCCACGAGGAATTCAGGCATCGTCGAGGTGTCCCCCACCACTAACGCCGGAACCAACACCGCTCCGGTACCAGCTGATTGACCCTCGCAAGCAGACCGAAGTCCCGCACGCAGTGTTTGTGCCACGCGTTGGATCCACGGAGCTGAATGCACAACGGTTGGCGACATCGTGGTTGACCCCACCGCAGCGAGTTCAGGAGTCCTCGGTGGAGCCCACGTGATCAGGGATTGAACAACGTCACCGGGGATGAGGTCGTGCCAGGTAGTGGGAGCAAAGACCATCACGGGCGAGCGCACCTGGCGCTGACGACTTGCCATGGTTAACACCTCAAGGCGAGCCATCACGCGAACACCGCGACCAGTGGCCACTCCCCCCGTGCCGTCTCGAACAGCAACCGGATCCGAGGTGATCACCACCGTGGCGCGAGTGAGTTGGTGATCCGCAGCAACAGCGTGAACGACGGATGTGCGGTTGGCTTCAATACGTGACCAGGCGCTCACCCACAAACACCCGCCCACCAACACGCCAATCAACAACCAACTGGCTAAGGATCTCCACCCTCGCCACCAAAGGATGAAGGCCGCGATGGCGATAGGCCCCATGACAGCCGCGAACGCAGGTCCGTTGCCTACAACACCGAACGCGGCTCCGGCCCAAGCGCTTGCCGCGACCACCACAACGCGTAAGTCAGCACTCACACCCGAACCAAGGGCGCAAGGTCGGCAAACTTCTTCGCCCCGATGCCACTTACTTGGCGCAAATCCGCCACGGATGTAAAGCGACCAATCCGCGTGCGTTGCTCGACAATGCGTTGGGCCAACACCGGCCCCACCCCGGGCAAGTCCTCTAATTGATCTGCGGAGGCTGTGTTGATATCTAGGAGCGCTCCCCGAGAACCTCCGGACTGCGCCCCTGCTCCCGGTGATGACCCTCCTGGCAGAGCAGAAGCCGCCGATGGATTAGCAATCACGATTTGTTCACCGTCGACCACTAGGCGAGCAAGATTGACGCTGGCTGGATCAGTGCGACGCGTCAAGCCTCCGGCTGCGGCCACCGCATCAGCGACCCGGGCGCCTTGCGGCAGTCGCACGATTCCTGGTTTGTTCACCCGTCCCACCACTTGCACCACTAGGAAGGCGAGGGTGGGTGACGGGCTGGCACTGAGGGGAACACCTAGTGGCACTGGCGATCCCGACGACACCGGTTGACTGCGCGTGAAAACGACAATGGCAAAAACTACTGCCAGCACTCCACAGATAGCCACTGCACGCGAGAACCCACGGCCCGGCGGCGGCACATCGCGAGGTGCACCCTCCAATGTTTCTAGAGGCAGGCCGAGCACGGAATGTAGTCGTTGCTGGACAGTCGGCGCCGGTGAAACCATGAGCGCAGGTTAAAAGACTTACGTCACAGACAAACTCCGTTGCGCCAAGACGTGGGATGACATCCCCTGTGGATGAGTTAGGCCACCGGAACGATATTGACCAGTTTGGGTTCACGCACAATGACCGTGCGGATTTCGTGTCCCTCAAGAGCGGCGATCACCGTGGCATTAGACAACGCCAATTCCTTGAGCTCATCGGCACTAA
Source organism: Actinomycetota bacterium (assembly GCA_026392555.1). GTDB lineage: Bacteria > Actinomycetota > Actinomycetes > UBA12327 > UBA12327 > AcAMD-2. The sequence continues at coordinate 7,742 of JAPLBW010000183.1, read as the reverse complement.
TCGTGGGCGGCACTTCCAGCCGTTCGCGCACCTTGCCCGAGATTTGCACAACACAAGTCACGAAATCTTGCACCAGGAGCGCTGGATCAACGACCGGAAAGTTCGTCAAGGCGACGCAGGGCTCATGGCCTAAGCGGTCCCACATGTCCTCAGCCGTGTAGGGCGCAAAGAGCGACAACATCACTGCTGTAGCTTCGACTGCTTCGCGCACCGCTGGGTCAGCTGGACCACAACCGGTGTCAACAGCCTTACGAATGGCATTGACCAGCTCCATCGTGCGGGCCACGGCCACATTGAATCGAGAAGTCGTGATCGCGGTCTCGACTTCGTCAATAACTCGGTGCGTAATGCGACGAAGAGCCAGGTCTCCTTGGGATACATCGGCGTCAACAGGGCTGGAGACTTCCCCTGACAATCGCCAAGCCCGAGCTAAGAACTTCGCAGAACCCGCTGGCGAAACATCGGCCCAGTCAATGTCATCTTCTGGCGGACCGGCAAAGACCATCGTGAGGCGAATCGCGTCGACACCATGGGATTGCAGTTCATCGCTTAACCGCACGAGGTTTCCGCGCGACTTGCTCATCGTTGAACCATCCATTTGCACCATGCCTTGGTTCAGCAAACGGGCAAAGGGTTCAACGACGGGAACCATTCCAAGGTCATAGAGAACTTTGGTAAAGAAGCGCGCGTAGAGCAGGTGCAAAATCGCGTGGGTAACACCACCGACGTATTGATCAACCGGCATCCACTGCTTGGCTTGTTCAAGATCGAAAGCGACGTCGTCGCGCTGGGGGGACAAAAAGCGCAGGAAGTACCACGAGCTGTCGACGAAGGTGTCCATCGTGTCGGTGTCACGCTTGGCAGGCTTGGCACAACGCGGACAGGCCACATTCACCCAGTCCGTTGCACCACCCAGCGGCGAGGTGCCCTTGGGGCTCAGGTCCAAGCCTTCAGAGGAGGGCAGCACCAATGGCAACTGCTCTGCCGGCACCGGCACCTCACCGCAGTCAGGGCAGTGAATGATCGGAATAGGGGTTCCCCAGTACCGCTGACGAGAAATCAACCAGTCGCGCAGTCGGTAGTTCTTCGCGGCTTGTCCTCGGCCTTGGCTTTGAAGTTCCGCGGTGATCTTGGCAATGGCTTCGGCCTTACCCAAACCATTGAGCGAACCGGAGTTGATCAAGACTCCATCGCCTGGAGTAGCCACTCCCGATATTGCAGGGTCATCGAGGTCGGTTTCTACGACAACTCGGACAGACAAGTCAAAGGCTCGCGCAAAGTCGAGGTCGCGCTGGTCGTGAGCAGGCACGGCCATGATTGCGCCCGTGCCGTAATCGGACAAGACATATTCGGCGGCGTAAATCGGCAGTCGTTCATCGTTGACTGGGTTGATGGCAAAGCGATTGAGGAACACACCGGTCTTGGGACGATCGGTGGCGAGGCGATCAATGTCTGCGGTGGCTTGGACTTCCTCACGGTAGGCATCAAATGCAGCTTGGACCTCAGGCGATGCTTCACTGGCAAGCTCAGCTGCTAGGTCGCTGTCAGCTGCGACGACGAAGAATGTGGCACCGAACAAGGTGTCGGGGCGCGTGGTGTACACCGTGATCGGCTCGTCACGACCTTCAACAACGAAATTGACCTCGGCACCAGAGGATCGGCCGATCCAGTTGCGCTGCATGGTCAAGACTTTGTCGGGCCATTGGCCTTCGAGCTCGGTCATGTCATCGAGCAAGCGGTCGGCATAGTCGGTGATGCGGAAATACCACTGCGTGAGCTTCTTTTTCGTTACTGCCGTGTCGCAGCGTTCGCACAAACCACCCACAACCTGCTCATTGGCCAACACGGTTTGGCAATTGGGACACCAGTTGACATTGGATGGCTTGCGATAGGCCAACCCACGTTCAAACATTTGCAAGAACAGCCACTGGTTCCAGTGATAGTACTCCGGGTCACAGGTATTGAGGACTCGATCCCAGTCAAACGAACAGGCATAGCGACGCATTGACGCTTTTTGGGTGGCAATGTTTTCGTAGGTCCACGCCGCTGGATCCGCGCCGCGCTTGATAGCCGCGTTTTCCGCAGGAAGACCAAACGCATCCCAACCAATCGGGTGCAGGACGTCATAGCCTTTCAAGAACCAATAGCGCGCGGGAATATCGCCCATCGCGTATGCCTCGGCGTGACCCATGTGCAGATCACCCGATGGGTAAGGAAACATGTCGAGCACGTACTTCTTTGGACGTGGGTCGCCGGGTTGTCCTGCCTTGAATGGAGCACGCTCGTCCCACACCGGGAGCCACTTTTCTTGCACGGCAAAAACGTCGTAACGTTCTGCGCCGCCTTCTGGGCTCAGTTCAGTCATCGTTGCGTCAACATCCCGATCATGGTCGCGGCCTCTCGCACCTATTGGGTGCGGACCCTATCTTCCCACGCCCTAGCGAATGATCAGCGTCCGCGTGCGCGAGACCACCCGCAGGTGATGGGAGGTTGATGGAAAGACCACCCGCAGAACCTTGCGACCCGTCGAACTAGTCGTGACGGTGAAGGAATAGGTTCCCGTCGCCCCCACCACCCGGGTTGCCTTAGTTACCCATCGGCCACCGGTAAATAGCTGGCGATACACCCGCTCCCCTGCCAGCAAGGGCGAGGTGGAACCGGACAGCCTGACCACATTATTTCGTCGAACGACGGAAGCGCTGAGGCTTGCGGTCAGCGTGGGGGCGATTCGGACAGCAGTTTGTTTTGTGACGGCTGAGTACCAAGCGCCGCCTGTCGTCGTCACCGTTACCGCTGTATCCACCTGCGAGCGAAAGGTCACTGACACGATTCCTTCAGCATCGGTATACACCGTTCGCGGGGTTCGTGGTGCACCGAGTTCGGGGGTGATCGCAACTGTTACTTCGGCATTACGAATCGCCTGCAGCGTATCCGCGCGGCTGACTTTGATTTGGACCACGTTGTAGGCGGAACCAATGCTCGCGGCGGGAGTGTTGACCACCACTGTTGGCACCACAGGCGCCGGAAGCGTGGACACGTCATAAGGGGCGACGGTGAATGAACCCGTCGCGGGAAGGCCGACCCCCGCTAAGTTCTCCGCAGAGATCGAATACGTATGTGTTCCCGGTTCCAACCCAACAGCTAGAAACGACGTGCCTGGCGTGATGGCTTCCACACCAGCATCGACGCTCACGCGGTAACGATTGACGGGCACTCCGCCATCATCATTGGGGATGGTCCAACTTAACTGTGCAGAACCTGTGCCGGGCGTGGCAACTGGGGCAAGCGGGATCGACGGTGGTCCGTAGCCAGACTTGCGACCATCGGCAAAAGCCAGCAATGCTGTCGCCGTTCCGTTAAACCTGTTCACATCGCCAGCGCCGATGATCCCATTTGTCGTGGTGGTTGAGGAGTACTGCCACATGGTCCACTGCGCCCAACCACCGGGAAGAGTCGATGACGTAGGGACAGTCGTGGTGTAGCGCGCGTACCACAAGGGGTAGCTCGAGAACTGCTGGGTGTTTCCCAAGGTGGAGCGTATGAAGTAGTCGTACGAATACAAGATCGGCTTACGTCCGGTTAATGCTTGCGCGGTGTCGAGGAATTGTTGGGTCCACGCGATCAGGTCGGCTTTACCCAATCCACCCGTGGTTTCCAAGTCAAGGACCGCAGGAAAGGTCTTCTGGTCTCTAAAACTTCCGACTTTTTGTACCGTCGAGATGAAGTAGCGAGCCTGATCGGTCGCCGTTGAAAGCGGCAGTGCTGGTCGCGCATAGTGGTAGGCGCCCACGACCAAACCAGCAGCTCTGGCTTGCTTGTAGTCGTTAGCGAAATACGGATTGCGATAGTTTGTGAGCTCCTCGGTGCGCCCAGACGCCTTGATGATCGCGAAACTGCGACCGGCGGCTTTGACCTTGACCCAATCAATAGGCGTGCCTGCGGGGTAAGCGGTGGTTGCTGAGTGATCCCACTTAGAAACGTCCACGCCAGTGATCACGGTGGCGGCCTGGGCACTGACCACATTGATCGTGGCAACACCGGTGGTCAGGAAGGCAACAGACAGGCCAAAGGCCAGCAGTCTGGTACGCACCCGACTACCACTGCTTGCCGTCCACGCTTGCCGTGGAGATCTGGGATCGCTCTGGCATCCCAATGACGCGGGATAGGAGAGATGACTGCCATTTTGGCTCCTTAGAAGTAGCGAAGAAACCACTCTTTGAGTGGAGCTGAGGGGACTTGAACCCCTGACCCCCTGCATGCCATGCAGGTGCGCTACCAGCTGCGCCACAGCCCCGCTCTCAAGGAGAGGAGGTCACAGCATAACTGTGCGCACCACAACGCCTAAAACCGGCTAGCGGTCATCCCCTAGGACCGGTGCAGGCAAACTCCCGGCGTTGTATTCCAGGAGCCGCCACGGTGGTGAAACATGTCCGGACCGCCCCAAGATGGACCACGAACAGTTGGCCAACACCCCCAGTGCCAACCATGAGTCTTCGGGCAACTCAAGCATGTGACCAATGCCGGCTCGTGCTGATCCACCGTGCGTCACGATCACCATGGTCTGCCCATCGTGAGTACGCGCATACTCGTTGACACAACTACTGACCCGATCAGCCACTTCGCGCCGCGTCTCGCCGCCGCCTGGGCGAACATCAATACCTGCCGACCATTGATCCAAGTTGTCGCCAAAACGTTCGCGGATTTCGTCGTGAGTGAGTCCTTGCCATTCGCCAGCATCGGTTTCACGCAGGCGGTCATCGTGAGTGATCGAAATACCCGCTAACGTCGCCAAGGGCTCAGCAGTTTGGACGGCCCGTGCAAGATCAGAGCTAATGATCAACGATGGTTCCAGGTGGATCAGGTACGACGCAGCGCGCTTGGCTTGGGCATGACCTACCTCGTCCAGTGCAATATCGGTTTGGCCCTGAAATCGCCCTTCTTGATTCCAGGGAGTACGCCCATGGCGCAACCACACCAACCGCGTCATGACTCAGGCTTCTTGAGATACAGCCGCGTGCGCGTTAACTTCCGCTGGAAGTTCCACCATTGGGCAATCGCCCCACAGGCGTTCGAGGTCATAGAACACACGCTCTTCAGCTAACTGTGCGTGCACCACGATGTCGCCGAAGTCCAACAGAACCCATCGGCCTTCCGCATGGCCTTCGCGTCGGATGCGCTTAACACCCAGGCCATGGAGGCGTTCCTCAATGGAGTCCACGATGGCTTTGACTTGGCGCTCAGTGTTACCTGAACAAATGACGAAGATGTCGGTGATGACCAAGTGGTCACTCACATCGATGGCAACGATGTCTTGGGCTAACTTGTCGCCGGCAGCTTCGGCTGCTGCGACCGCTAATTCAATAGCCTGAGTCGTTGCGGTCACTAGTCCTCCATAGGTGGTGCTGGGTAGCTACTCTCTCACGCCGGCATATAGCCCGCGCGCCGTGGCGTAGTCAATGACTGCCGGAGGCATCAGACCCACCACCGACTCCCCGGCCGCTAACTTCTGGCGACATTGGGTCGATGAGATGTCGGTTGGAGTAACAGACACGACGTGCACCCACGATTCGAAACCTGCTGGCGCGATTGGGTCATGACCGGGCCGACCAAATCCAACAAATGTGGCGAGTTGTCCCAGCTCGCTGGCCCGACGCCAGGTCGGAAGGCCGGCAAGGGCATCCGAACCGAGCAGGAAAAACAGCTCCGCTTCCGCTCCATATTCGGCCCGCAACTGCATCAACGTGTCAAAGGTAAAAGTCGGTCCCGCACGTTGGACATCGACATCGCTACTGACAAAAAGTCCCTCGCCCGCAATCGCCAGGTCAACCATGGCGAGGCGATCCATTGCAGGAGTGGTCGTTTCCTTTTGCCAGGAGTCACCCGTGGGGACAAAGACAATGCGATCTAACTGAAGTTGCGCGGCAACATCTCGAGCTACCGCGAGGTGCCCAAGGTGTGGTGGATCGAAGGTCCCGCCCAACACCCCAATACGCATGAGCGCGCGATTAGCGATCGGGGTTCATCCGAGTCACCATGTACAAGGCAAGGAGCAAGATGCCAAGACCGAGGAGACCAAACCCAACGGGGGGCAACGGAAAGGACTTCTCCGTCGTTTCGGCGGCTTCAGCCAGGATCGACACCATGCAGAACTCCTTAGGTAAGAACGTCTAGTGCAGTCAGTCTAAACAACTAGCCGCGGATATGGCCGTCACCGGTTACAACAAATTTCGTTGAGGTCAGTTCCGCAAGACCCATCGGCCCGCGAGCATGCAGTTTCTGGGTTGAAATACCAATTTCCGCGCCAAAGCCAAACTCACCACCATCGGTGAAACGAGTAGAGGCATTGACCATGACAGCGGCCGAATCCACCTGAGCCACGAAGTACTGCGTCGCGGTGAAGTTATCGCTGACGATGGCTTCGGTGTGACCGCTGGTGTACCGGCGAATGTGGGCGATCGCTTCGTCAATGGAGTTCACGATGCCAGCTGCCAGATCTAGCGAGTAGTACTCAGCAAGCCAGTCATCCTCGGTTGCTGGAACGAAATCAATGCCGGCGCTGGCACAAAAGTCCGCCATGGCTGCGTCCCCATGAATGGTGACGCCCTCGTCCTTGAGAGCAGCTAGAGCCTTGGGCACGAACTCAGCAGCGACATCAGCATGAACCAACAAGGTCTCCGCCGCATTGCACACACTCACGCGCTGAGTCTTGGAGTTGATCAAGATGTTGATGGCCTTGTCGATATCCGCATCGGCATCAACGTAGACGTGGCAGTTGCCCACTCCTGTTTCGATGACCGGGACAAGCGAACCTTCAACGACGGACTTAATCAAGCCCGCTCCCCCACGCGGAATCAACACGTCAACGAGCCCGCGAGCTTGCATCAGGTGCTTCACCGATTCGTGACTAGTGCCCGGAACCAATTGAATGGCATGGCGAGGCAATCCGGCGGCCTCGAGGGCATCTTGCATGACCGCAACCAAAGCGACGTTGGTGTCATAGGCAGAGGACGATCCACGCAGAAGCGCAGCATTGCCAGACTTCAAGCACAAGCCAGCAGCATCAACGGTGACATTGGGGCGGGCTTCATAAATCATGCCCACTACGCCCAGTGGCACGCGGAGCTGGCGGATCTGCAAACCGTTGGGGAGGGTGTAACCGCGAATGACTTCGCCAATGGGGTCCGGCAATTCGGCCACTTCACGCAACGCGTCAGCAATCGCCGTCAAGCGATCCGGCGTAATCGTCAGTCGGTCGATCAATGCATCCGACGTGCCATCGGCGCGTGCACGATCTAAGTCGGTGGCATTGGCCGTCACGATTGTCGCGGCGTTGGCTTCCAGGGCATCAGCAATTGTGCGCAGAGCCGCATCTTTGACGGCACGACTAGTCGAGGCCAACGAAAACGATGCCTCACGGGCCTGCTCACATACCTGACGAATCGCCAGTAACTCGCTATCGGTCATGGGCTAAGACTAAGCCCACCTACAACAAGGAAGTTCAGTGCCGACGGGAGTTAGGAACTCACGCCTTGGCTCAACCCGCTTTGACGCATGGACCACGCCCAGATCTGATCGCGCAGTTCCTGACTTTGAGCCAATTGGCTGGCGTCAACGAAGCGCCCATCCTTCCAATACCAGCCGCTGGCACCTGCAACTTCCGGCGAGGTGGCCAGGTACACGTAGGTGATCATGGCCTTTTCCGGCTTACGCAGTAGCGGCCGGAAGTACTTGATCAAGATCGG
>JAPLBW010000143.1 GCA_026392555.1 Actinomycetota bacterium | reverse complement strand
GCTGCAGACCCCACGCCGATGGTGGACCGCATGGCACATGCAACGGCGCGTTCAAACGGCGTTACGCCTTGGGCTGCCATTACGCCACCAACATTGTCGGCCCCTGTTTCTTCTAACACCCTGATCGCAGTCGACACATATGTTGCAGGAAAAAGGGCATGCCCATCCACGCGAACGATAAATCGCGACGCTGGGTTGCTCGCAGCGATTGCGGCGTTCAATCCGGCTGGCGTTCGGCCTGTCGGATTGTCAACAGTGCTTACGCGAGCATCGGCTTCGCAAAGTTCCCGAGCTATGGCATTGGTGTTGTCCGACGATGGTCCCAGCGCTAACACGACTTCAAGTGGGCCGAGATAGTCCTGAGCCAGCACACGCTCGACGGCCTCTGCCAGGTGCAATTCCTCATTCAACACCGGCATGACAATACTCACACTCGGCCAAGAATCCTGACTTGTACTGTCCACGGCAAATGACGCTACCGGCAACGGCCAAACAGGACCCGGCGCGCCCACGCCATAGGTGCCTAAAAAGTGTCCATACAATGAGCGGGTGAACCTGCCAGGCCCCATGTGCGTCCAACTTCCCATGACCGGACAGGACCTATGAGCGGCTACGACGACTTTTTTCGACCCGAACCAGGCGAGCAGTCAGCTTCCGCTGAGTTGCCGCCCGCACTGTCGCCGCGTCAACAATCCCCCCGTCCTTCCGGACCGAATTACCGCAGAATCTTGAGTTGGATCGCCGGCCTCACCTCGCTCATCCTTTTGGGTGTGAGCGGTATCGGCTACACGGCACTGAATAATTACACCGGCAAGATCAAGAAGCAGGACGTCTTTGCGGGGCTGGATCGACCAGATGCTGCACCTGAAGCCGGTAAGCCGATCAATATCTTGCTTGTTGGTTCCGACTCACGCGCAGGATTGACGCGAACGCAACAAAACAAGTTGTCCACCGGCAGGGATCAGGGCCAACGATCAGACACCATGATCTTGATGCACATCTCGGCTGATAATTCGCGCGTCACCATGGTCTCCTTTCCCAGAGATTCCTACGTTGACATTCCCTCGTACACCGACGACAGCGGAAAGAAGCGCCCCGCATCCAAGAACAAGATCAATGCTTCCTTCGCCAAAGGCGGAGCACCATTAACCATCCGCACCATTGAGGCCAACACCGGACTGTCCATCGACCACTACGTCGAAGTCAACATTGCGGGCTTTGTGAAAATGATTGATGCCCTCGGTGGCGCCCAGGTCTGCTTGGTGAAAGCGGTGGACGACAAGGACAGCGGCTTGACACTGTCGAAGGGCAAGCACCTGCTGGACGGCACGCAATCGTTGGCTTATGTACGAGCCCGTCACATTTACCTTGACCAGGACCTTGGTCGTATTCGCGCCCAACAGGCCTTCATCGGCTCTGTGGCACGCAAGGCACTCAGTGCACAAACCTTGACCAACCCGATCAAGCTCAATCGTTTCCTTGATGCAGCTTTGTCATCTGTAACAACTGACAAACAACTCGATCAAGCCGAGATTTTGCGCTTGGCTAATCGCATGCGCAATGTTCAAGCAAATCAAATTGAGTTCCTGACGGTCCCCATCAAGAATTCCGACTATCGGGTACCCGGTGTTGGTTCATCAGTGCTCTGGAGCGAGACAAAGTCCGCAGAGCTGTTCACCAAACTTCGCACCGATACTCCCCTGAGTCCAAAAGCTCCCGCCGTGAAGGCCACCGTGCCGCCAGGGCTCATCACGATCCAAGTCCTCAACGGTGCAGGGGTGACCGGACTTGGGGCTAAGGCCGCGAATGATCTAGCGCGCGTTGGATTTGGGATGGCCGGTCCGGCCAAGAACGCCGATGTGACTGGTCAAGAAGGCACGGTTATTAAATACGACCCGACGAACATGGCCCAACTCAAAACCCTTCAGGCCGCGATCCCCGGTGCCACCATTGAACAATCCGATGGACTGGGCAAGACCTTCCAAGTGATCGTGGGATCCAGTTGGAGCGGCGCGACTCGAGTCACGATCACGTCGGCCAAGCCCAAGTCAACGACCAAGCCGACATCTGCCGCTGACACCACCTGCACCTAAACGCTGTACCGCCACGTAAACAAGAGGTACGAGCCGTAATAGGCCGACGATGCGCATAGGGCTATCAACACGAGCGCAACTAACCGGTTCGACTTCGCACTTAACCAGTGCGCTACGGGGATGAGCAAGGGAAAAGCGGTCAGTAAAAACCGCTCACGGACCTGAAAGTAGTTTGCAGAGGTCAGACACACCAGCATGATGGTGGCCGAATAAACAATCAGTTCCCCGGGGGAACGCATGCGCACAAGAAATACAAAGAGAACTGAAAAAAGTATCAGTAGCCAGGTCGCAACAAAATACGGTGGTTGAGTCAAGTTGAAGATACTGGCGGACATGTTTGACAGCACTGAAACGCCAAAATCCATACCTGCATTCCAAGCT
>JAPLBW010000136.1 GCA_026392555.1 Actinomycetota bacterium | reverse complement strand
TTAACGACACGAGCGACCTGGTGTTTGTCGGCTTCATCAAGGAATCGAGTTACATGGGCGAGCGCTGGGCTGCCGCGGTCAAGGCCACCAATGTTTCTGCCACATCCTCACAAACGGTGTTGTTCCAGGGCGCACCTGCTCAAACTTTCTTCTTTCACTCAACCGGTGGCCGTACCCAAAACGCAGAAGATGTCTGGGGCGAAAAGGTTTCTTACCTGCTCAGCGTTGATGACCACTGGAGCTTGGATCCCAAGTACGACTCGTCCTTTGCTTTGTGGGGTCCCAAGGTTCGTACGCAATCAACGGTTGCGACCGCATTCGGCTTGCCCAACGTTGTTCGCCTCGACCTCAGCGATCGTTACGCAAGTGGTTCGGTGCGCACTGCTAAAGCGTGGAGCTCCACTGGTGTCATGAAGAGTCTGGCTGGTGGCACGGCAACTTCTCGTCTTTCATTGCTCTCGCGTTGGTACCAAGTCCCCGGTTCAACGCCAGTGCCAGCCTTCACTGTGGCTCCCGCTACAACTGCCGTCCAAGCTGTCGTGGGTTCGCGCGCTGCTTTGACTGGTCGGGTGCTTCCGGTTAAGCAAGCGGCCGGAGCCACTGTCATCTTGCAGCGCAAGAACACGACCACCGGTGTGTGGGCGAACCTCACGTCGGCCAAAGTCTCAGCTACCGGCGCCTTCACCTTCTCTCGTCCATCCGCGGTGGCTACCCGTGAGTCGTACCGGGTAGTCAAGGGCGCGGTTAACTGCGGCGGAAATTGCTTTTACAAGAGCACCACCTCTCGTGCAATCGCTGTTGCGTTTGCCAACAAGTGGGTAGTCGCACCCGCAGCCGTGGCTCGCATTGTGGCCCGAACTCAACCCGTGATCCGTGGCACCGTGGCACCGTTGAACGTTGCCGCCGGTTCGATGGTTGCTGTGCAGCGCTGGAACGCCACCACGAAGACCTGGGTTCGCGCTGGATCAGCCGTCGTGGATGCGCGTGGACGTTTCACCGCCCCAACGGCTGGTTCACCGGTGGGAATCAACCAGTTCACGGTCCTTCTTCCTAAGCGCGACTGCGTGGCTGGTTTGTGCATGTACCAAGAGACGCGCTCAACGGTTGTGTCGGTTCACGTCACGAAGCCATTTGTCGTGACTGCAGCTGGCAAGGGCGTCAAGGGCCGCGTTGTTGTTGCCGGTTCCGTGAGCCCTGCGGCAGTGTCCAACGGCAAGACGGTCCGCGTGAGTGCCTACCAGCGTGGTCGTTGGATTCAGGTGGGCACCGCAACGGTGACCAGCACGGGAACCTTCCGCGCCACCATCACTCGCATTGTTGGCAAGTCGGTTCCGTTCAAGTTTGCGGTCACTGGCTCGTTGTGTGTCAATGGCACCTGCTCGTACACGGCTGCCACGCTAGCCAAGTCATTGGCCTTCGTCTAACCACGAATGATCGCTCGCGTGCCTTCTTGGCGGGCGAGATCGGTGAGACGCTCTTGGCTTTGGTCCGACGGGCTGACCAAAACTAATGATCCTTGATTGATCAACGTTGCCACCCATGCTTGGCCAATGGACGTGGCGGTGAAATCGGTGCCGCAGAACAACACTCGTTCGTGATCTCCGCGCGTGGTATCGGTCCAGGCGGTCACTAGGTCGCTGTCGGTGAATTCTCCTTGGCCATCAACCAGAGCGAGACGATCTGTTGCAAGTGACGCACCTGCAAAGTAGTCGCCGTGCGTTCGCACGCTGGTAGCAAAGTCAAGAGCGCCAGGGGGCAGCTCGACATCGCAGGGTAATCCGAGCGGTCGAAGCGAGAGCACCACGAGCTCATCGGCTGGAGACGATGGCAGTTGTGCTTGTGTGGTGATGACCACGCTGTGTAGGGAACGCGTTTCAACATCAACCGCGAAGCCACAGGCCCAGGCCGCTTGCAGCCAGACAATGCTCTGCCAATGCAATGGAAGGTTGAGTTGGATGGTGGCACCTTCGTCAACCATCAATTCATCGGTGAGGAAATTCGCCGTTTTGTTAATCCAGTTCGCCAGCGAGGTGGCAGACAACTCGATGCGCTCACCGGTGTCTGTGTCGTAATAGGTGATGAGGGGTCCAGATGGATCCATCTTCAAGCGTTGCGCGAATAGGTCCACCAGTTTCATAAGGCCCAAGCGTAGGCTCTGGTCTGTGTTGGAAGCGATAGTCCTTGTCGGTGGTGAAGGAACCCGCCTGCGTCCATTGACTCTCACCACACCCAAACCGCTTCTCCCCGTGGCTGGCGTCCCATTCCTTGCCCACCAATTTGCTCGCTTACGTGATGCGGGTGTGGGTCGCATCATTTTGGCGACCTCCTATCGAGCCGAATTGTTTGCGCAAGCCTTTGACGGTGCCACATTCGATGGCGTCGAATTAGTTTTCATTACCGAAGACCACCCCATGGGGACAGGAGGAGCCATTGCTAACGCTGCGACTGGCCTGACATGTGGTCCCGATGAACCAGTGATTGTTTTCAATGGTGACGTGTTGTCCGGACATGACTTGACCGCTCAGCTCGCCGTGCACGCCTCGGTTAATGCGGACGTCACCTTGCACCTAGTCGAAGTCGATGATGCGCGCAGATTCGGCTGTGTTCCTAGCGATGACAATGGGCGAGTTAAGGATTTCTTGGAAAAGATGCCAGAGCCGGTGACCAATCAAGTCAACGCGGGTTGTTACATCTTCAAGCGCAAAGTCATCGCCACGATCCCTACGGATCGGCCGGTATCAGTTGAGCGCGAGACCTTCCCTGGCTTGCTGTCCGACAACGCACATATTCAGGCCTATGTAGAAACGGCTTACTGGCTTGACTTGGGAACCCCGGCTACGTATGTCCAGGGTTCGCAGGACTTGGTCACCGGCGTCATCGCATCAAGTGCCATACCTGCTGCGGTTGGTGTGTCTTTGATTTTGTCTGGTGCGCAGGTAACCGCCGAGGCGCAGGTGTCAGGTGGCTCAGTGGTCGGGCATAACGCGCGCATTGGTCAGGCTCGCGTGGCTGGATCGGTCCTCTTCGATGATGTCGTTGTTGGCGATGGCGCGTACTTGGATGAGTGTCTGATCGGCACGGGGGCAACCATTGGTTCAGGTGCGCGCTTGGTGCGAACGGTTGTCGGTGATGGCGCGGTCATTGCTGATGGCACTGAACTGCAGGATGCTCGAGCGTGGAATGAAGCCGGCATCCTGACCATCACTTCTGAATAAGAAACTCCGCAATCTCGCGTGCCGGACGTGGTGTCAGATCACCGAGTGGGTATCCCACTGCGATTGCCCCCATGGGATGCCACGGCGTAGGCAGATCAAGGACAGGTCGTACATCGTCTGGACAAAACAGTGTGCTCGAAACCCACGCCGTACCCAACCCATGCGCCGCAGCGGTCACCATGAATGACTGCACGGCTGCCCCCATCGACAAAACGAACATGTCGCGCTCTGCCATTTGTCGACGCTCATCGGGGTAGTCGTGTTGAGCATCAAGAACGAGCACGGGAATCACTAGTTCCGGGCAACGCTCTAACAGCTCTCCACGTTCAACGCGCTTTCGCACCGACTCTGGCGTGTGGCCATCAGCTGCTAAATCGTGTTCCCAGCGATCGGCCATGCGGGTGAGAAGCTCTTTGCGCGTGGACGGTTCGACCACGTGAACGAATCGCCAGGGTGTGGTGTGGTGCGGTGCCGGTGCAGTCAGGGCTGCCGCAACACATTCACCGATGAGTTCGTGGTCAACAGGCTTGTCGCTCCATGTCCGCACGGTCCGTCGTAGCTCGACAGCTTCTTGTCGTCCGAGCTCCTTGGCTTGCTGCGTGCCGAGTGCAAAGAGATCGGTGTGACTGGCACGCACTAGCGCTCGGGCGCCCGGGCCATCCTCACGGAGCACGGCTTGGGAACCGCGAATGACGGCAACGGGACAGTTGGAGTTTTTTCCCTTTACTAAGTCGGCGGCGGAAGCCAACTCATCGGCCGTTGCCACCCCAGCGCGAGCACCGACATCACCACACCGAACGTCAGCACCCGCACACCAGCAACGCCAATCGCGTTGTCGGTCAGGCCTTCGCGCCAGGGCCGGCCAAAGGTGTCACTAATGATCACGCCAAGAGTGATGCCTAAACGAGCCTGCAAACCGGTGCGCAGTTGACGAGCAGTTGCGTCGGGATCAAGGGGCAACAACAAGATCGTGTCGGCCGCAGTGTTACTGGCATCGACGCCCGCGGCAGCCATGACAAACCCGTGCCTTGTGCGCACGATGCGCGTCGGGCCGTTAGTTGCGACTTCACCAAAACTCTCCGCAGTGATGGCTTCGTCACGGTCGCTGGCCGGCAGGACGCGTGACTCAGCTTTACTGACGATCTTGCTGGTAACGACGAGGACGTCACCGTCTTGCGGTTGGTAGTTGGCGTAGGCCTGCGCAATAACGGAGATCAGGTCGGTGTCGGCCGTGACTTCACCGATTCCCTCTAGGGCGAACACCTCAATGCTGGTCATGCGCGAAGGTCCTGGGCCAACGTCAGCGCGGCCGCAGCCATCGCCGAAGCCGTAGGCACATCGCGCATCCACAGCGGAATGGCTCTAGTCACGATGCCTTCGTCCGTCAGTGCTGCGCAGGATTCGTGATCACTGTCATCGACTAGCCAGCCATTGAGCAAGCCGCCCTCTGCACGCGCGCCGAAATGTCGAGCCACTGCTGCGGCATCGGTTTCGACGCCGATAGCACGTAAACATGCGTCCGCATATCCACGCACGGCAGCGCCAGCGATGATCGGGCTCACACCGACCACGGTGCGTTGCATGATCGCGTCCTTGATGCCGGGCACAGCCAGGACGGGGGCGATGGAGACCACGGGATTCGATGGCGCGAACACGATGGCGTCGGCATCGCTTAAGGCAGCAATCACACCAGGGGCAGCAGTAGCAGTATCCGCACCGACGAAAGCAAATGACTGGGCCGGAAGTTCGGCCTTGTGCTCGAGCCACCATTGCTGAAAGTGCATAGCCTTGCGTTCGCCGTCATGGTCAACAGTCACGTGCGTTTCAATTCGGTCATTAGACATAGGCAACAGATCAATACCGATGTCCCAGCGCTTGCACAAGGCTGCCGTCACATCGCTGAGTGAGTAACCGGCATTTAGCATCTGCGTGCGAATCAAATGGGTGGCAAGGTCTCGATCTCCCAGGCCAAACCATGCGGGCCCGGCACCATATGCCGTGAGCTCACTGTGGACGGTGAACGTTTCATCCGTACGTCCCCAACCCCGCTCGTCATCGATGCCACCACCGAGGGTGTACATCACCGTGTCCAGATCCGGACAAATCCGCAGGTCGTGCAAGGTGATGTCATCACCGATATTGGCTATGGCGGTGATGGACAGGTCAGCCCACTGTGGCGTGTGGGTCAAGGCCTGTAGGCCTCGAAGGAAGCGGGCTCCACCCACTCCACCGGT
This sequence comes from Actinomycetota bacterium, assembly GCA_026392555.1. Taxonomy (GTDB): domain Bacteria; phylum Actinomycetota; class Actinomycetes; order UBA12327; family UBA12327; genus AcAMD-2. The sequence goes on along the minus strand of JAPLBW010000136.1, from coordinate 2,718 downwards.
GATCACTGCAACGCGCATTCGGTCATCCTCGCACTTGAATTCAGGGCAGGCGCGATGGGATGTCGCTGGGCGGGCTTGCGCTCTAGGGTGGAGTCATGGTGAACACGGATCGGTCGCTCATACGCGCCCTGACTCGTGCGCGCGATGGCAAAGCCTTAACCGTTGATGAGGCGGCCGACTTACTCAGGGCGCGTGGAACACAACTCGACGAACTCTTGGTCATCGCAGGTCGCGTCCGCGATGCTGGTCTGCGCGAAGCGGGACGCCCCGACACCATCACGTACTCAAAGAAAGTCTTTATTCCCCTCACGCGGTTATGTCGCGATCGCTGTCACTACTGCACGTTCGCCACAACACCGGGTGCGTTACGGGCCGATGGCCACGGCATGTTCCTCGAGCCAGACGAAGTTTTGGCGATTGCGCGCAGCGGTGCGCTCCTGGGATGCAAGGAAGCACTCTTCACTTTGGGCGATCGTCCGGAATTGCGCTGGACAGCTGCGCGGGAGTGGCTTGACGAGCGCGGCTATAACGACACCTTGGCTTATGTACGTGCCATGTCCATCTTGGTTTTAGAAGAAACCGGTCTGTTGCCACATCTGAATCCAGGGGTGATGACGTGGGATGACATGCAACGTCTCAAGCCCGTGGCGCCGAGTATGGGAATGATGCTGGAGCAAAGCGCGCAGCGATTGTGGTCTGCGCCCGGCGCGGTGCACTTTGGTTCGCCCGACAAAGAACCTGCTGTGCGGCTTCGGGTTCTTGAGGATGCTGGGCGGTTGAGTATTCCTTTCACCACCGGCGTTTTGGTCGGAATTGGTGAGACGCCCCAAGAACTCGTGCAGTCCTTGTTTGACATCCGTACGACGGCTCGCGAGTTTGGTCATGTCCAGGAAGTGATCGTGCAAAACTTCCGCGCTAAACCAGATACGGCGATGCGCAACGTTGAAGACCTGCCCGAAGATGACTACGTTGCAGCGCTCGCTGTGGCTCGCATCGTGTTAGGGCCCAAGATGCGCATCCAAGCTCCTCCGAATCTTTCCTCTACGCGCGCCTTAAGCAGATTGATTGCTGCTGGAGTCGACGACTGGGGTGGGGTTTCGCCGCTCACTCCAGATCACGTCAACCCCGAGCGCCCGTGGCCGCACCTTGACGACTTGGCTGAGCTCACCAAGGCCGCTGGATTCACTCTCGAACAACGGTTGACGGTCCACCCCGAATACATCGCACAAGGACCGCCGTGGGTTGACGCTCGATTGCGCGCGCATGTTGATGCCTTGCGTGACCCCGTAACGAATTTGGCAGTAACTGAGCGGATCCCGCAAGGAATTGGGTGGCAGGAAGCTGATGCTGATTACTCCGCCATCGAAGTCGGCGGCCGCACGGACTTGGGATCGGCGATTGATGCGGAAGGTCGCCGCGGCCAACAGCGCGCCGACTTTGATCAGGTCTACGGGGATTGGGAGACCGTGGCTCAACGCATTGAAGCCCCAGCAGCGGTGGGCGTGAGTGATTTGGCGCGTGCTTTGCAGCTCGCGGCTCATTCCCCGGCCGATTTAGCTCTGGTAGAAAACCACGACCTGGCCGTTGAGTTGATGTCGGTTGATGGTTCAGCACTCGAGGAGCTGTGTCGCATTGCCGACGACGTTCGACGCGATGCTGTCGGCGATGAAGTGACGTACGTCGTCAACCGCAATATCAACTTCACGAACGTGTGCTACACCGGTTGCCGTTTCTGTGCCTTTGCTCAACGCAAGGACGATGTAGACGCGTTCACGCTGTCGCTAGAGCAAGTTGCCGATCGGGCTGAGCAAGCCTGGGCGGTGGGCGCCACGGAAGTGTGCATGCAAGGTGGCATTCACCCCGATCTGCCGGGCACCGCCTACTTCGACTTGGTCCGCGCGGTCAAAGATCGCGTTCCTGGAATCCACGTGCACGCGTTCTCGCCGATGGAAGTGGCAAATGGTGCCTCGCGCAGCGGCATGAGCATTCGAGCGTGGCTTGAAGCGGCCCAAAGTGCGGGACTGGACACGATTCCCGGCACAGCGGCGGAAATCCTTGATGACGAGGTGCGCTGGGTACTGACCCGAGGCAAGCTGCCCACGTCAACATGGATTGATGTGGTGACCACCGCGCACTCATTGGGCATCAAGTCCAGCTCAACGATGATGTACGGGCACGTTGATCATCCACATCATTGGGTGTCGCACATTCGATTGCTTGCGCAACTTCAAGATCAGTCCGGTGGATTCACCGAGTTCGTTCCCTTGCCGTTTGTGCACCAACAATCACCGGTGTACCTGGCGGGGATTGCTCGCCCAGGTCCCACGTGGCGAGACAATCGCGCAGTGCACGCGATGGCCCGTTTAATGTTGCATGGACGCATTGATCACATTCAAGCGTCATGGGTCAAGGTAGGAGATGCCAATGTGGAGCAACTCCTGCAAGGGGGAGTGGACGACTTAGGCGGAACGTTGATGGAAGAAACCATCAGTCGCATGGCGGGAAGTGCGCATGGCTCCACGCGCGATGTCGCCGACTTGTTAGCCATTGCTACGCGCGCTGGTCGCCCAGCTCGACAACGCACCACGACCTACGGCTACTGCCAGACCTCCGCTGCACAACCCATCGGAGTTATCCCGGCTCCCTAACTAATCGTGGCTGAACGTGTGGATTGCCCCGCGTGGGCGGAGCACTCGCTAACCCGCAAGCGCGAGGGCG
>JAPLBW010000133.1 GCA_026392555.1 Actinomycetota bacterium | reverse complement strand
CTTGTCTTTGCTATATCGCAATTCGTGATCAACACTTCATTCAGCGGGCAAGAAACCACCGAAGCCCTGAAGCTGGGAATTTCATTTGGCATCGCCTCTCTCATCATTCCCTTAACCATTGGCGCAGTCCTGATCTTCAGGGCTAGAAAGTCCTTCGATCGCGATGCCAGTGCCGCTCTCGCAGAGGCCGACGCCGGGCCAATAGTGACTAGCCCGCAGATTCACTAGACCCAGTGGCACCGCGGCACGAAGAAATCCCTCGCCGGCTTTAACTGATGGCTGCGTTGACGAGGGATTTCTTAACTGCCCCGGTCTGCAAACCCCACTTCAACAAGATGTTGTCGTAGACGCCATTGGCGATGATCTTGTTGACCGCCTTTTGCAACGGTTCGGTCAGCCCGCTTCCCTTTGCGACGGCAATTCCGTACGGGGCCACGCTAAAAGGGTCGCCAGTAAGAATGAGCTTGCCTTTGGAATTGCGCACTGCCCACGAAGCAATGGGTGTATCCGACAGGGTGACATCTGCTTTTTTACCGATCACCGCTTGGGTTGCTTCAGTTTGCTGCGGAAACCGGACAATGGACAACGGTTCGGCCTTGTCGCACAGCGGCTTTTGCTTGACGGCAAGGGCTTCAAGAATCGTTCCTTCTTGAACAGCCACTCGTTGACCGCAAAGGTCAGCAGGTTGAGCAACCTTCGCAGCCCCTTTTCGCACGTAATAAGAAATCCCGGCCTGGAAGTACGTCACGAAGTCAATTTTCGCTTCGCGGGCGCGAGTATCAGTAATGCTCGAGACACCTAGGTCATAAGCGCCCGAATCCACGCCACTGACAATCTTGTTGAAGTCCACATTTTGGATAATGACCTTCAGCCCCATTGTGGAAGCAAGCGCGTTGACTATGTCAATATCGGCGCCAACGATGGACTTCTTTTTCCCAGCCACTAATTCCATCGGCGCCAACGATGCATCGGTGGCAATAATCAGGGGCTGGCCCGTGTAGCGATCAGGCACCGACCCTGCGATCTTCTTATCCAGGGGCGCGGTGGTGTTTTGCGGCGACGAAGCAACCTTTGCCGTTCCGCATCCTGCAAGAGCAACGATTCCCACGCTTGCCACGAACAGCACAGCAACAACACGACGCATAGCGACAACTCCTTGATGAGGGGGCGATTTACAGTTTTCTATCTTTAAGGGCAGGGAACGCATCGCGAGAGCGCGTCACCAGCGAAAGATCAACATCAACCAACACTAGACATTCTTCATCCGTGGGGGCTTCAGCGATGACCTGTCCCCAAGGATCAACCACCAACGAGGCGCCGCCAAGTTCCACCCCCGCCTGGTCACCGACTTGATTGCATCCAAGAGTCCATGCCAAGTTTTCAATGGCTCGGGCCGTCAAGAGTGTGCGCCAGTGATCAATGCGTGCTGTGGGCCAGCCCGACGGAATGACAAATGACTCAGCGCCGCGCTCGAGGAGCCCACGGAAGAGCTCCGGGAAGCGCAGGTCATAACACGTTGCTGAACCTGTTGCTCCCAGTGGGGAATCAATCACCAACAGTTCCTGTCCTGCAGTCAGAACAGCAGCCTCACCGGAATCAAACCCAAACAGGTGGATCTTGCGATACCTACCAACAACAACGCCTTCGTCATCAATGACAACGGTGGTATTGAACCGTTGCGAACCATCTACTTCGGGGAAAGACCCCGCATAGATCCACGTGTGTGATGAACGTGCAAGCGCACAAAGACCAGCAACCAGCTCCCCATCAAGGGGCTCGGGATGAGCCAGCATCATCGCGCTGTTATGCGCGCCAACAGTCCAGAGCTCAGGCAAGACCAAGACATCAAGTGATTGAGTTGCGCCAACATCTCCCACGCGCGTCAGCCCATGTGCTTGACCTGATAACACCGCGGAAACCAATTCCACGACTCGGGTTTTGCGATCAGCCACTGTTTCGCTGTCATCTACGCGCAACTGCAGGAGGCCAACTCGAACGCTCATCCCACCAATGTAGAGCCTTACGGGGGTGTGAGCTCCGAGCGCACGACCTTGCCCATGGCGTTGCGCGGCAATTCCGGCAAGCGGTGCCACACGCGCGGAATCTTGAAGGGTGCTAACCGCTCAGAGGCGTGCGCCATCAAGGTGTCTCGCCATGAGGAATAAGCCGAAGCAGATTCGTCGAGAACGACATACCCGGTAACGATCTCGCCCCATTCCTCATCTGGGGTTCCGACAACCGCGATATCTATGACCAACGGATGCTCGCGCAGCACGTCTTCTAGTTCACGCGGATACACATTGAAGCCACCGGAGATGATCAATTCGCTTGTCCGCCCAACCAAACTGAGGTAGCCATCCTCATCGAGTGAACCGACATCACCGGTGCGAAACCACCCATCCGCGGTAAAGGCCGCTTCGGTGGCATGCGGGCGATCAAGGTACCCACTAAAGACATTGGCCCCACGCACTTCGACTGCATCGCCAGCACCCAGTCGCAGCTCGACGCCCGGAATAGGTCGACCGCCAGTTCCCGCTTTGCGTATGCCATCAACTGGGTTTGATGTTAAGACCACCGTTTCCGTCATCCCATAACGTTCAAGGATCTGAACCCCGCTGCGTTTAGCGATCCGATTCCACACCGATATCGGCAACGGTGCGGAGCCGCTCATGGCCACGCGCAGGGATGCCAACTCGGTGACTCGATCAGAGGCAGCGATGCGCGAATACATCGTCGGCACGCCAGAAAACATGGTGGCGTTAAATTCAGCGATCGCATCAAAGACCCCATCGACGGTGAATTTCTCCAGGACTACAGCACTGCCGCCCGCTAGCAACAAGGTATTGAGACAAATACCCAAGCCGTGCATGTGAAACAGGGGTAACGCCAAAACCAAACGATCGGCTGCTGTCCACTCCCATTCCTGCTTCAGACTCTGTGAACCCGCCAACAAATTCGCGTGGGTCAACACCGCACCTTTTGGTGCACCTGTGGTTCCAGAGTTATGTCGACATAAAGCAGCCGCCTTATTTTATATCCAAGATTTACTAGATAAGAATTTATTAGATTATAAGCCTGCTTCTTATAAAACTACCCATACACAGTTAAGAACAAAGACCTT
>JAPLBW010000182.1:5515-8654 GCA_026392555.1 Actinomycetota bacterium | reverse complement strand
GATGGAGTTCTCGGGGATGGGCTCGACTTCGCCCATGGCTTCGGAGACCGCATTGCGCCAACGCGATAGTTCCCATACCCATGTCTTGGGCAAGTACTTCAGGGGAGCGAATCCACCCACTGCATCGCCATAAATTGTGGAGTAACCCACGGCAAGTTCACTCTTATTGCCCGTGGCTAATACGAGGTGGTTTTCTTGATTCGACAATGCCATCAGCGTCATGCCGCGCACGCGGGCTTGCAAGTTTTCGGCAGCCACTCCATCGATGACGATCGAATCGTGGATGGCATCAATCATCGGAGCAATCGGGACGCTGAGATGAAAGATGCCCAACCGTTCAGCCAGGTCTTGGGCATCGGACTTGGAGTGGTCGCTGGAGTACTTACTGGGCATAGAAACACCAAAGACCCGGTCTGCACCCAGGGCATCAACGGCCATGGTCGCCGTCAGGGCGGAATCAATTCCGCCCGACAGTCCGATCAGGACGGTTTCAAAGCCGTTCTTGTTCACATAATCGCTGAGGCCAGACACGATGGCTGCGTACAACTCTTCGGCGTCGAGGAGTCGCTCGGCAATCACTGGCGACAGTGGCTCATAGGGCTCGAGCGGCTCTGAGCTGATGACGATGCGCTCGACGTTTCCCGCTGGTGTAGCCGCTGGGCGCGCAGGAAGGGAGAGGTCAACGATCAGGACTTCATCGGCGAACTGGCTGGCACGGGCCAGAAGTTCGCCGTCAGCACCGACCACGAGTGAATCGCCATCGAAGACGAGCTCGTCTTGGCCACCGACCATGTTCACGTAGGCCAGGGGACAGTTGGCCTCACGTGCGCGACGTTGGACTAACTCAAGGCGCGCGTCGTCCTTGTTGAGTTCGTAGGGGCTGCCGTTGAGGGCTACGAGGAGGTCAGCGCCGTGCTGGTCCGCCCGCGATGCCGGTCCACCGTCTTGCCACAGGTCTTCGCAAATGGCGATAGCGATGGACACGCCGTGGACTTCAACGATCACATCTTGTTGACCAGGTGCGAAGTAGCGATATTCATCAAAGACGCCGTAATTGGGCAAGTGCTGCTTGGAGTAACTAGCGACGACCTTGCCGCCATGGATTACCGCAGCAACGTTTTGCGGCAATCTGTTGGTCGCTCGCTCGCCGAGGTTGCCCACGATGATGACCATGGAATCGAGGTCTCGACGCTTGAGGGTGCGCGCCAAGGTTTCCAGACGGTAGTGCGCTGCTTCAATAAAGGAGTCACGAAGCGCCAAGTCTTCGATCGGGTACCCGGTGAGGAACATTTCGGGCAGAACCAGAACATGGGCACCGCGCCGACGCGCTTCAAACGCGGCGTCAACGACCTTGCTGGCATTCGGGATTGGCCTGGGCGAGGGCTAGGCGAAGCTGCTTCACGGGTTACAGCCTAGGCAGTGCGTGTTGGCCCCTGACGGCTGGCTCACAGGGGCAAATATGGCCGGTGGCGCCAGGTTTAACTTCGCGGAAACAACCAACCGTCACACTAGTGACATGGATAAGCAGACTGAATTTGTATTGCGCACCCTGGAAGAGCGGGACATCCGCTTCGTTCGACTCTGGTTCACCGACGTTCTGGGCTTCCTGAAGTCCGTTGCGGTGGCTCCAGCCGAACTCGAAGCTGCCTTCTCTGAAGGCATCGGTTTTGATGGGTCTGCGATTCAAGGCTTTGCCCGAGTATCTGAATCCGACATGCTCGCGCGTCCTGACCCCTCCACGTTCCAGGTACTTCCCTGGCGCGGCGAGTCCAACGGCGTCGCTCGGATGTTCTGCGACATCTTGATGCCCGATGGTTCGCCCAGTTATGCCGATCCGCGCTTTGTTCTGCAGCGCGCATTGAGCAAGGCTGCTGATTTGGGTTTTACTTTTTATACGCACCCAGAAATTGAGTTCTATCTTCTCGATCACGCTCCAGGCGAGGGCCCCACTCCTAAACCGGTGGACGCGGGCAGCTACTTCGACCACACCCCGAACGGTGTCGGGCATGACTTCCGTCGCGAAGCCATCACCATGCTTGAGGCGATGGGGATCTCGGTCGAGTTCTCGCACCACGAGGCCGGCCCGGGCCAAAACGAGATTGACCTGCGCTACGCAGATGCGCTGACCACGGCCGACAACATCATGACCTTCCGGTTAGTGATCAAGGAAGTCGCGCTTGAGCAGGGCGTCTATGCCACGTTCATGCCCAAGCCCTTTGCGCAGCACCCAGGCTCAGGCATGCACACGCACTTGTCACTGTTTGAGGGTGACCGCAATGCGTTCTACGAGGCCGGTGCTGAGTACCAGTTGTCAAAGACGGGTCGCTCGTTTATTGCCGGCCTGCTGCGCCACGCTCCGGAGATCACCGCGGTCACGAACCAGTGGGTGAACTCTTACAAGCGCTTGTCCGGTGGCGGTGAAGCCCCCTCGTATGTGTGCTGGGGGCACAACAACCGATCAGCGTTGGTGCGCGTGCCGATGTACAAGCCGCACAAGGATCAATCCACGCGCGTTGAGTATCGCGGTTTGGATTCAGCGGCTAACCCTTACCTCGCGTATGCGTTGTTGCTTGAGGCGGGCTTGAAGGGAATTCAAGAAGGATACGAACTTCCTGCTGGCGCCGATGACGATGTGTGGGCCTTAAGCGATGCCGAACGACGCGTGATGGGAATCGAACCATTGCCAACATCTGTGGACGAAGCCATCAAGGTGATGGAAAAATCCGAGCTTGTTGCACAAACCCTCGGTGAACATGTCTTTGACGTCTTCTTGCGCAATAAGCGGGCCGAATTCGATGCCTATCGCTCACAGGTCACCCAATGGGAATTGGACACCGACCTTCCGGTCCTGTAATTGGCCACGCAGCGCAGTAGCGTGACAAGGTGACAACTCGCGATGGCCGTGGCTCGACCGAGCGCGGACGCTTAGTGCGCCTGGGTTTCGTGGATGCTGATCAAGCCAGCGATTGCATAGCCACACTGTCGGCTCGCGGGTTCTTTGGATCCGAGGACCGGTGTGAAGAGGCCTGGCTTGAGGCCTTAGGACAGGTCGCCAATCCGGACCAAGCCTTGCTGTCGCTGATGGCCATTGTGTTGGCGTTGTCCGATGACCAAACGCAAGATTTGGGTGCTCAGGTCG
>JAPLBW010000182.1:0-5467 GCA_026392555.1 Actinomycetota bacterium | reverse complement strand
TGCATTGGGGTCAACTTCCTTGCAGTTGACGTTGGATCAACGGCGCAGCGCCCTCTTGGAAGCTGTTGGCGCTGACCCCATGGTCGTTAGTCCAGCGACCGCCCTGCCTGTGCGAGCTGCCAACCACGCGCTTCGCATTGAGTACAAGCGTCAGCTCTTACAAATTGCGGCAGCCGACGTCGCTGACCATGCGTCGATGCCGTGGGTGGGTGAGCAGCTAGCAGACCTAGCCAGCGCGGCTTTGGAAACAGCCCTTGCGATCGCGCGCTCCGAAGTCGATGACTCGCACGTGTGTTGCTTGACCATCATGGGAATGGGCAAGACCGGGGGTCGCGAACTGAATTACATCAGTGACGTCGACGTGATCTTTGTTGTCGAACCTGAAGAAGGCGCCACGGAAGAACAGGCCTTGCGAATCGGGACAGCGCTGGCCACAGCTGTGATTCGCAACTGTGGTGAGGCCAATGCTGAAGGATCACTGTGGGAAGTCGATGCGGCGCTTCGTCCCGAAGGCAAGTCCGGAGCCTTGGTGCGGACGTTGGCCAGCCACACGGCCTATTACCAGCGGTGGGCCAGCACGTGGGAGTTCCAAGCGCTTTTGAAGTCTCGTTGGGTCGCGGGCGATCGCCCCCTGGCGGTGGAGTACCTGAACAACATGGCGCCCATGGTGTGGGCCGCGGCATCGCGACCGGACTTTGTGTCCAATGCGCGCGCGATGCGTCGTCGTGTGGAGGAAACCATTCCGGCCGCGCAGGTGGAGCGCCAGCTAAAACTTGGTCCTGGTGGATTGCGTGATGTGGAGTTCAGCGTTCAACTCTTGCAACTGGTGCATGGTCGCGATGACTTCCGGTTGCGCTCGTCAACAACATTGAGCGCGTTGGAAGCCTTATCAACGTATGGGTTTGTGGGTCGCGATGATGCTGCTGAACTGGATCGTGCTTACCAATTCTTGCGAACCCTTGAGCACCGCATTCAATTGGTGGACCTGCGTCGCACCCACATCGTGCCCGAGGCTGATGATGAGTTGCGGGCCATTGGTCGGTCAATGGGTTTTGTCGCTGACCCCGCGAAGGAACTCGTCACGGCGTGGCGCGGACACCAGCGGGAAGTGCGACGACTGCACGAGAAACTCTTTTACCGCCCCCTGCTCGATGCGGTGGCGCGATTGGAGCCCGGATCGGCTCGCCTGACGCTTGAAGCCGCGCAAGCGCGACTTGTCGCTCTGGGATTTGCTGACCCGACAGGTGCGTTGCGCCACATCGAGGCGCTGACCAGTGGGATTTCGCGTCGAGCCACAGTGCAAAAAGCCCTCTTGCCAGTGATGTTGTCCTGGTTTGCTGATTCACCAGACCCTGATGCCGGCTTGTTGGCCTTCCGTCAAGTCAGCGACGCCTTGGGTGGCACTCCTTGGTACTTGCGCTTGCTCCGCGACGAGGGCGCTGCTGCCGAGCGCATGGCGCGCGTTTTGGGTTCGAGCGTGTACGCATCGGATTTGCTGCTGCGGGCCCCCGATGCCACGGTGATGTTTGCTGATGATGATGAATTAACACCAGCCCAGCCTGATGTTTTGCTGAGCGAGGCGACCGCGATTGTTGCGCGCCAGCAAGACTCCAATGCGGCCATTGTGGCGATTCGCGGTTTGCGACGCCGCGAACTCCTGCGCACCAGCATCGGCGATGTATTGGGCCAGCTCAGTGTCAACCAGGTGTGTACTGCGGTCAGCACTGTTGCCGACGTGGTGGTTGAAGCCAGTTTGCAAGCCGCTATTCGCGAAATTGAAACGCGCACCGGGGCTGCGCTGCCAACCCGCATTGCTGTCATTGGCATGGGGCGCTTTGGTGGTCGGGAATTGGGATATGGATCGGATGCGGACGTGATGTTTGTCCACGATCCATTGGCTGGTGTGGATGAAGAGGTCGCTGGACGCGTTGCGTTGGATGTGGCCAATGAATTGACTCGATTGCTGGCGGCGCCCGCACCAGATCCACCGTTGCTCATTGACGCGAACTTGCGACCGGAAGGAAAACAAGGTCCCTTAGTGCGTTCGTTGGCCTCGTATGCGTCGTACTACGCGCGCTGGTCATTGGTGTGGGAGAGCCAAGCTCTCTTGCGCGCTGCGCCAGTGGCGGGAGACCGCATATTGGGTGAGCAGTTCATCACGCTGATTAATCCCGTGCGCTATCCCGAAGAGGGGTTAAGCATCGAAGACGAACGCGAGATACGCCGCATCAAGGCACGAGTGGAAACGGAGAGGCTGCCGCGCGGAACTGATCCCAAACTGCACCTGAAGTTGGGTCCAGGTGGTTTAGCCGATGTGGAGTGGACCGTGCAGCTATTGCAGCTCAAGCACGGTTTCGCAGTGGAAGGGTTGCGCACCACATCAACCTTGGAAGCGTTAGAAGCCGCCGCTGATGAGGGCTTGATCACGCGCGAGGATGCGAACGTGTTGTCTCTGGCTTGGCGACGAGCCACCCACTTGCGCAACGTGGTCATGCTGACCAAGGGAAAGGCCGCCGATGCGCTCCCCACGCTGGCCACGGACCAAGCAAAGCTGGCTCAACTGCTCACTCGCGGCGAGTCCACTGGTGGAGAGGTCATTGAGGGTTATCTTCGGGTTACCCGACGTGCACGGGCCGTGGTCGAGAGGGTGTTCTACGGATGAGCAAATCAAGCGATGCAGCACCTTCGGTGCGCTATCGCGATTTGTTTGCGCGCCGCGAATTCAGCGCCCTGGTCTTTGCCCAGATCGTCAGCGGTCTCGGCGATCAAGTCGCGCGCATCGCGATTGCCTTACTGGTTCTTGATCGAACGAACAGCGCGTCGTTGTCAGCAGCCACTTTTGCTTTGTCTTATATCCCGCTGGTATTCGGCGGAACTTTGCTGGGGCCACTAGCCGACCGATTTGCACGCCACAAAGTGCTGTTGGCCTCAGATGCCATTCGATTGATTGTGGTTGGGCTCTTGGCGGTCTTGGCCAATGACTCCTCACCTCTGATTCTGTTGTTTGTTCTGCTCTTTGTCGCTGAGCTGTTTACGCCAGTCTTTGACGCCGCATGGGCTGCCACGTTGCCTGAGGTGTTGCCCGTTGGCCGGGAGTATTTGGCCGGTTCGGGACTCCTGCGCACCTTGCACTTGGTGCAGCAGGTCGCGGGGCTGGCATTGGGTGGGTTGGCTGTCGCTGTCCTGTGGTGCTGGCCCTGTTCTTGCGCCGCCGCCCCACACCTGCTGCGGATCGCCCGCGCGCAGGGTTGCTCTCTGACTTCACCGATGGCGCTCGCGATCTGTTTTCCGATCCATCTCGACGCATCTTGGTTCTGGTGGGTTGGGGCTCCGTGCTGGTCATGATCACGCCGATGGCGGTGGCCTTGCCCTATGCCGAACAAGTGGCTGGGAACGCTTCGTTGGGCGGGTTGCTCATGGCTGCCACGGTTGGGGGCGCTGCGGTGGGTTCGGTGCTGATCGCTCGGCGTGACCCACGCTGGCAAATCGAAGCCATCGTGCCGCTGTCGATTGTGGCCTGCTTGCCGCTCCTGGTCGTCTCGCTACAGCCCGCTTTGCCGTTTGCCTTAGGTCTGTGGGCCATCTCAGGAGCGGCTACGGGCCCTTTTGACTGCGCCAGCGATGCGTGGCCGCGTTCTGGCGCTCGCTGGGGCGGGCTATAACGCGCTAGTTGCCGTGTTCTATCTACTCGCCGGATTTATCGCCGACATTTCCAAGCCGTCTATTGCGGTGACACTGGCCGGCGTGACGGGGTTGGCGTTGTTGGGGATCGTACGAATCTTCTGGCCCACAAAAGCGATGCGAGATGCCGTTGACGACGCCTATGTGGTCGCGGGCCCCGTGGCTGAGACGGTGACTGCACCAAAGTCAGCCGTCTTTGACGCTGAGCCGACGGTGATCTCGAGCCCCGATGACCCCGAGCCGGAGCCACAAGCTCCTCGCGAGCAGCGCATTCGCGAGCGCAACTACGCGCCCACTATCGAAGTCACCCTTCCGCCACCTCCCGCCGACGGCGATGAACCAAAAGTGTTCCCTTCCGGAGAGTTCTGGGAGCAGTTCCGCCCTTAGCCCCGCAACAGTGATGCGCCTGTTAGCGCGTGAAGTGCATCTGCCACCCTGAGCACGTGGCTGCGCGCAATTTGGTGAATCTTGAACGAGTAACCAAAGACTTTGGCAAGGGACCCGTATTAGATGAGGTCTCGCTCGGTGTGGACGTCGGCGATCGCATTGGGATCGTGGGGCGCAATGGTGGGGGCAAGTCCACGCTGCTGCGCTTGATGGAAGGTCTTGAGCAGCCCGACAGTGGACGCGTGACGCGCACCGGTGGTTTGCGCCTGGGTTGGGTGCGTCAAATTGATGAACTCGAACCCCATCGCACGATTCGCGAGCACGTTTTGGGCGACATTGATGACCACCAGTGGGCATCCCAGCCCCAGATCCGAGAAGCACTAACCGAACTGCTGGGTGGGTTCGGCCCCGAGGTGTTGGAGCGCACCCTGGATGGACTCAGTGGTGGCGAGCGGCGTCGCGTCGAGTTAGCTCGATGCTTGATTGAGCCGTTGGACCTGCTGTTGCTCGACGAGCCCACCAACCACTTGGACGTTGAGGCTGTTGCCTGGCTGGCCGAGCACTTGCGGGTTCGTCGCGACCTGGGCCTCGTGGTCGTCACCCACGACCGTTGGTTCCTTGATGCAGTGACCGACCACACCTGGGAAGTGGTTGACGGTGCTGTTGAGGACTATGACGGCGGGTACTCGTCGTTCGTGCTCGCAAAAGCCGAGCGCATGCGTCAAGCCGATGCTGAAACCCGACGTCGCAACAACTTGATCACTAAGGAATTAGCCTGGCTTCGCCGCGGTGCCCCTGCGCGTACCGCGAAGCCTAAGTTTCGTATTGAAGCAGCCAACGAACTCATTGCACAAGAGCCACCTCCTCGTAACACCGCTGAACTCTTGGCTTTTGCGGGCGCGCGACTGGGTAAGACTGCTCTGGAACTCCACGATGCATCGATTGCTTTGGGTGAGCGCGAGTTGCTAGACCGCGTCACGTGGAATATCGGCCCGGGCCAACGCATTGGCATCGTCGGCGTCAATGGCGCTGGTAAAACCACGTTATTGCGGGCGCTGTTAGGCAGCCTCAAACTCTCATCTGGCCGCTTAGTCACCGGTGTGACGGTCAAGCCAGCGTTCTTGTCGCAGCACCTAGAAGAGTTGAACCCCACGTGGCGAGTTTTGGAAGCAGTCGAACAGATCGCCCAGCGAGTGGAATTGGGCAAGGGTCGAGAATTGACCGCTTCTCAATTGTGTGAGCGGTTGGGATTTGGTGCAGACGCCCAATGGACACCGGTAGGGGACTTGTCCGGAGGCGAGCGACGCCGACTGCAGCTCACGCGCTTGCTCATGGGCGGACCCAACGTGCTGGTCCTGGACGAACCGACCAACGACTTCGACGTGGAGACACTGACGGC
>JAPLBW010000125.1 GCA_026392555.1 Actinomycetota bacterium | reverse complement strand
TGTCAACATTGCAAGTTGATGGCACCTACCGTGGGGATGTGTTGCCCGGCATGATTTTGGTGGCGATTGCTGCTGCTTGCGGTTTCGTGACGTTCACGATTGCTGGTGTGGATGGCACAACGGAGGAGAACGCGGGCATCGCATCGGGGATCTTGAGCGCAGGTGGCCAAATCGGTAGCGCCCTGGGATTGGCGACCTTGGTCTCCATCGCTGTCTCAGTCCAGGTGAGCGAAGCAGCCTCGCAGATCCCGCGTTCGCAGGCCCTTGTTGACGGTTTTGCCGCCGCCTATCAGGTGGGTGCTGGAATTTTGCTCGTCGGAGCTGTTATCGCGGCGGTATTCCTGCGGTCTACCGCCAGTAATACAGCGGCAACCGCGGCCAAGATGAGCGCATCAAACTAGGCAGATATCAACATGGAAATTCGTGCGCTATCCCTAGATTTCACCCGTTCAGTCGGATTGAGTCCAGTATTTGAGACGGCACGGATGTATGCGCAAGGGAATCCAGATCTGGATGTCACGTTGGTATGTGGCATTACATCGTTTGAACTCGGTTAGACCCCGAGAGGGGATCACTGCACGCGCGCCGACGCGCCGATGTCTGATGTCTTTGCTATTTTCTAGAAAGGAATTATTGACGGATGTATTGATGCTATCGGGGGATTAAGTGTCACAGAGTACGAACAGTAACGATGGTTATAGCGCGCGTTATGACGAAGCGTTGCTCTTCTGCTTCCACCTTGGTATGGATTGGCGGTGGCGATGAAGACCAAGCCATTGCCGCCTTGCTTCATGACCTAGTGGAGCATGCTTATTACGAGGGAATCGAAGAAGACATTCGCGGACGTTTTGGCGACCGAGTGTTGAATGTGGTTCTGGGTTGCAGTGACGTTGAGCCGGGAGTTGACCGAAATTCCGATGATTGGGAAGAGCGCGCGGCCAGCTATCTCCAGCACCTAGAGACCGCCGACACCGACACCTTGATCGTGGCGTGGGCGGACAAGACTTCTAATGCGCGTTCTCTGGTCAATGACCTAGAAGCGGGCCGGGACGTTTTCGCCCTCTTTGACCCCAATCCTGAGCGCACGATTAATTTTTATCGTGATCTAGCGGATCTGTACCAACGCCGGATGGGCGATACCCGTGAGGTGCGGTACTTGGAAAGCCTCATCTACAAGTTGCGGGATTTTTATAAGGTATCTAAGTTTTGGCCGATTTATCAGCGAACGTCCCTGCACTTCGGTGATTTCCATTTGAGTCAAACCGCAGAGGGCACAGTGGGGAAATTTCCCTTCACGGCGCCGGTGTTTGTCTTAACCGCTGCTAATCCGATGAGTGTTGCTCTGCCCGATGAGGAAAACGCTCAGCGTAACTCGCTATTGGTCACCCAATTGACTCGTGACGGATTGCAGATCATGGAATGTGTGGGGCGTGTTGATGATTGGCAGGAACCAGGCTTTCTCTTGCATGGTGACGTGACTCAGGAGCAAGCCCGTCACTATGGCCGGTGTCATGGCCAAAAGGCGATCTTTCGCATTGACGAGAAATCGATTTCTGTCATTGATTGCGTCAGCGGTTTTCGCACCGATGCCGGCTGGGTGATAGAGAAGGCTTAGTGAGCCTTTCTTCGGTGATTAAACAAGCGCGCTGGTTTACCAAGGCTGCCCGAACTGAGGTCACCGGTTTCTTCTAGATATTCCTGCATTCTGCGTCTAAAGGTGTCCTTGGGCGGAGTGCCGTCAGGATCAATGCGTCGGTGCAGAATCTCCAGTTCACGCAGGGAAAACGGGCCATTCAAGAGCTTGGCGGGGTCTGGGGTGAGGGAATAGTCCTGCCTTACCCGCTGAACGGCTGCCTCGACTATGCGGCCGTGGTCAAAGGGAAGTGGCCGTGACGTATTGATCACGGCATTGACAGGTTTAAGGCTTGCCAGTGGATTGGATCCAAGCGATTCAACAATGGCATCCCACGAGACCACTTCCAAGTGACCTACCGAAATGACCCAACCTCGGTGGTCTCGATTGGGACGGTCAAATACGTGTAGCTGTCGCGGTTCGAGTCCATGGATCCCTGCCTTTTCACGTAGCGCACGGATGGCTGCCGCCCGTAACGTTTCGCCTGGATGAATGAAAGTGCCAGGTAAAGCCCACGTAGGTTTGCCCGAACGACTTTCGCTGCGAACGAGTAAGACGTGGAGCCCATGGGCATCATCAATCTCAGGATTGATGCGAGACGACAAAATGTCATTGGGCTCGGGCACGGTCAAGACGGCTGTGTCAACGGCTAGAGATGGTCTGGGGTAGTCCGCAAGACTTCGCCCGACACTGTCTATCCAGGGGAGGTCCTCGTCGAGTCGATCCGCAAACTTCCTCTCCAGGGCCGACGGACTATCCAGGCGGTTGCTGAAACTTTCCAACAGGTAGAGGGCCTTGCGTCGTCCGGCTGCGGAACCAAGGAGGCCCTGGAAGTCGCCGACCCGATCTGGGCGGTCAAGAAGGAACTTCCACAGTTGGACATCGTTGGTCTGGGAGTCGTAGTTGGGCATCAGATCACCTGCCTTCACGCCTAATCATAGGGGCTTTGTCGCACCCTTGCGCTAACCTCACCACAGATAGAGCAGTTCTGCGCTAAGTCTGGTATGCTGGCGGGTTCTGTTATCGGAAGGAGAGGACGGATTTATGCACAAGTGCACCAGCTGTAAGCCCTGTATGCAGCCGTATTACGTAGCGGTTGTTGAGAATGTGATCAACAAGTTGATGTCCGATCGCGAGGGAAACGTCGACTTGATTCAACCAGATGACGACGGCGACTACCTGTTGGATAACTCGCCATGGCGTAAGAGCAATGACACACCTGCGCCACCCTGCTGGGTGGTCGTTGATTCACCGCGCGTTGAAGTGCTGAGCTTGATAGCGCGGGATCTAAAGGACACTCGCGCTGTGTTGAAGGAAGTTAATCACCTGAACTCGATGGTGACTGGTGGTAAGGCTTTTCTTTCCGAGGGCAAGTTGTACATCTCCGCTGGTCTGCCAGGGCATGCAATCAACGAGCAGTCGTTGTTCACCCTGATCACGTTGGTGACCAACGTCAGCGATGACTATGGCCAAATGATGGCCACGGTTCACGGCGGACAGTACGTATCTGTAAGTCAACAGGACTAGAACAGTGACGGCGAAGTTCGTTCCTGAAGGGGGGACTATGAGAGAACTAGATATTTCATGGACATCGGCCCAGGTTGATCGGGCTATGGGTGTCCTGGCTGGCATGGCTTCGGGTGATGCCATGGGCGCCGGCTATGAATTTCAGCCGCCGGTGAACGCCGACCGCCGAACTAGCAGCCCAAGGACTGGATCTGGCTGCGGAATCAACCCAAGACGCTCTGGTCGCACGTTGGTGTGTCTGGGCTGAGTCTGCCCAAGACGTCGGCATGCAAACGCGCGCAGTGCTCTCCGCAGTTGCTGGTGACCCAACTGCTCAGCATGCACGCGAGGCCGCCCAGCAAAGACATGAACGCTCAGGACGATCGGGGGGCAACGGCTCTTTGATGCGGACGGCGCCAGTGGCGGTCGCATTGCTAGGCCATGACTATGCGCACATCGCTCAGGTAGCTCGCGCGATCAGTGCATTAACACACTTTGATCCTGAGGCCGGCGATGCCTGCGCTCTGTGGACTGTGGCCATTGCCCACGCCGTGACGACGGGCGAACTCGATATTCGTATTGGCTTGGAATTGTTGTCGGAGGATCAGCAGGAGGTGTGGGCGCAGCGCCTGGATGAGGCGGAGACAGAATTTCCCTACCGCTGTGTAAACAATGGGTGGGTTGTCGAAGCGCTCATGGGAGCTTGGTCAGCGATTTATCACTCGTTGGATTTCGCTGACGAACCGCAGGCCGCACGCGGCACATTTGCCGCTGATCACTTCAGCGATGCAATCAAGGAAGCAGTCTGTGGCGGTGGCGACACCGACACGGTTGCGGCCATCGCCGGGGGCTTGGTTGGCGCTAAGTGGGGCCGTTCGGCGATTCCGTTGGCCTGGTACCGGTTGTTGCATGGCTGGCCTGGACTGCGCGCACGAGACCTTGTCCGACTCTCTTATCTGGCCCTGTACAGCGGTCAAGAAGAGGCGAGCCGGTGGCCCGCTGTTGACGTTTTTGATTACACCGATTGGGGCGATCTCGGCCACGTTTCGCCGGTGCTCCAAAGCCCTGGGCTGTTCGTTGGGGCTGTTGACTCTGTGCGCGAGCTTCCCACTGGTGTTGATGCCGTCGTTTCGCTGTGTCGCTTGGGTGCCGGTGAAGTGCCAGCGCAAGGAGTTGATCCTGAAAATCATGTTGAGGTGTGGCTGATCGATCGGTTCGAATCGGAGTACAACCACAATCTTGATTTCACGTT
>JAPLBW010000252.1 GCA_026392555.1 Actinomycetota bacterium | reverse complement strand
ATGAATCCATCCTTGACGATTCCGATGCTGCTTACTTACGCGCTTTTAGGGTCAATACGTTGGGCGTTGTGCACGGGATTCGGTGCGTTGCACCGGTGATGCTAAAGGGCAGCTCCATCATCACCATCTCATCGCTGTCATCACTGCTGGGAGCCCCGTTGCTGGGCGCCTATGCCGCGAGCAAGGCAGCGTTGGCGGCGGTAACTCGCACCAGCGCGCTGGAATTGGCGCCGCGCGGCATCCGTGTCAATGAAGTAGCCCCAGGCGCGGTTCGAACCGCCATGAATGACTCGGGCGCACGCTTTGTTGAGCGTGAATTGGCCTGGGTAAAGGCTGCGGGGGCTTTTGGCCGGATGGCCGAACCGGAGGAAATCGCCGCCGTTGTTCACTTCCTTGCCAGTGATGATTGCCAAATGATCACTGGTCAGACACTTGTTGTTGATGGCGGATTGACCGCGGGGCCTTCGCTGGGACTGTTGGATACTTTGGTGGAAAGGGACAATCAGTGAATCGGCCAATTCACCTCGTTGCGCTCGTTTCCCTGGCGCTGGTGATGGCCGGCTGTTCTTCCAATGACCCAGTGGCATCACCCACAGTCATTGCGACTTCGTCGGCCAATGTTGTCGCCGGTGGATCGCTGTCAGTGGCAGTTGTGGATGCGCTCCCGACGGTGACGTGGGACCCAACCTTGGCTCCGGATTCGACAGTGCGAACGTTTGGCCCCTTGGTGATGGCTCCGTTATTGCGACCGGCTGCTGATGGATCTGCTCCTAGCGCTGGACTGGCAACGTCGGTGAGTTCAGATGCCGCTGGCCTTAACTGGACTGTGGCCGTGCGTTCAGGTCTGATGTTTGCCGATGGCAGCCCCCTCAATTCCGAAGACATCGCCTTCGGTTTAACAGAAAGTGCAGCTCAGCAATCGCTCACCGGTCGATTTGGCGCAGACAATCAAGGTTCCTTCTTTGTTTCGGCCACCGCCACGGATCCGCAAACGGTCGTGGTCAAACTTCGAGCCGCTAATGCGTTGTTGGATCTAACAGTTTTTGCCGCTCCTGAGTTTGGCTGCATTCAGGACAACTATGGAGGCAAGGATCGCGAAATGTACTTTAGGAATCCTGTTTCCTGTGGGCCCTATGTCGCCGACAAATTAAAGAAGTCTTCAGACGAGCTCGTTCTGCGCCGAAATTCCATGTACTACGCACCCACGCAATTGCGGCCAAACACGATCACGGTGCAAAAGTTAAGTGATTCGGTAAGCGCCGATTCCTTCATCGCTGATGGTGGTGATGTGGTGATTGATCCGCGTAAAGCAAATCCCGCGGACACCGTCGTTAGCACCAGTGCGAGCCCCAGTGAGAGCCCCAGTGCGAGCCCGTCAGTCAGTGCTTCTGCCAGCGCCAGTCCGCAGCCGAGTTTGACGCCGACACCGTCACCGACGGCCAGCCCGACCTCTGTTTTGCCCTCTCCTGCGAGCTCGGGGACTGCATCACTGGTTGATTCGTCCTTGCCCGGACGCGTAAGCGCCCTCGTGTTTCGCTCTGATCCCCCCACCCGCGATAACAACGTTCGCATTGCTGTTGAGGCCAGTCTTGATATTGCGGCGCTGGTAGATAGTCAAAAGGGAGCAGTTAGCCCCACGGGTGGTTTGGTGCCTCCAGGATGGCCAGGTGCTGCGAATGTTGAGATCCCCATACGCGATCTT
>JAPLBW010000007.1 GCA_026392555.1 Actinomycetota bacterium | reverse complement strand
GCTTTCACCCTCACACGCTTTCGAGGCGTGCTCCTTAGGCCACTCGGACACGCCACCGCGAAGAAGCGTACGCGTGAGGGGGTCTGAACGCGTCGGCGGGCGGTTGGAGTGCGCTGTGGGTCCGGTCAATAAAACGGTTTACGACCGGGCCGGCAGTGCGCGGAAACCGACCGCGTTACGAGAACTACCGGCCAAAGAATTCACGCAGGAGCGCTGCCGATTCATCGGCTAGGACTCCGGAGATGACTTCGGGTCGATGGTTAAGCCGGCGGTCCCGCACGAGATCCCACATTGATCCCGCTGCACCAGCCTTCGCATCGTGGGCACCAAAGACAATGCGATCAACCCGCGCCAGAACCGCAGCACCCGCACACATCGTGCAGGGTTCAAGCGTGACCACCAACGAACAGCCCGACAGCCGCCACTCGCCACGGTGCGTGGCTGCGGCTCGCAAGGCTAAGACTTCGGCATGAGCCGTGGGGTCGCCGAGCGCTTCACGTTCATTGCGACCAACACCGATGACTGCACCAGTTTCATCAATGACCACAGCGCCAACAGGGACATCAGAAGTAGTCAACGCGAGTCGAGCCTGTTCGAGCGCAGACTCCATGGCGGCAATATCAGCTGGCAAGTAAGGAGTCATGTCAGCAGTACTGGCTACGCGCCAGATTCGTCGCGCGCGTGCTCAAACTGTGGTCCACATCCGAGTCGCTCAGCAAGTTCAGCGAAGACATCATGCGGATAAAAATCGTTGTCCTCGCAAATGGTCATCAAATCAGAAGTGCTGATACCGAAATCCTTTAACAGCGAGGTGTCACCAGCAACTGCAGGTTCGTCGTCATCCTCGGGTTCGCCCACTAGGTCAATAACTTCGGCAGCCAAGGTGAAGTCATCAGCGGCCGAGGCATCCGAAATAAAGACATGTACGTCTGGGCCAGTCACCCGCAAAACAACCGCTGCATCGTCGTGAATAGAGACGAAGCCAAGGTTTCCGCCTTCGCCAGGGAACTGCCGGATCGCCTGAACCACGTTGTCCAATGATTCGCCCGCGCGCGGAGGCAACGGAGCAGCCACCCACTGCCCGCCTTCACGATAAATAGCAACGACGTAATCAATGTCGTCTGCAGCCATCAGTCACCTCCACTGAAGTTGTTACCTCAGACAATGACAGAAAGCGCGCGCTTCGTCACCTGCTCCACGCAGGAAATATGAGGGTAAAGCCACTCTTAAACTACGCCTGGTTAGTGCTCGCGCAGGAGCGAACCAAAACCGTCCATGCGGTCGGGGATCCCATTGCTACGCAATGCGTGCCACCAAGTGATGGTGTTGATCGCCAAGACGGGCTTGCCCAATTCCTTTTCGAGTGCGTCCGCTAGCGGCGCGAAATAAAGGTTGGTTCCCGCCTGAAGGATGGCATCTACATCGTCGCCATCGACCTGTCGAACCAATTCGCGGCTCTTCGCAAACGGTTCGTGGGCAATCTCCACCGGTCCGGGTGAGTTATGGCCCTTCATGCGTACGACTTCATAGCCAATGTCGTTGAGGAACTTCTCCACCATGGTGTTACCGATCGGGGCGTAGGGGCTCACCACACCGACCTTCTTGATCTGGGGGTACAGCTCGAACGCGTCCAAGATTGCTTGGGCACCAAAGGTGATCCCACAGCCAGCGATTTCCATCGCCATGTCGTTGTACTTGTTGAACATCGCATCGGAGCGCTGCTTGCCATCCCAAAACGTTTCGGCCGAGTAACCGAAGACCACATGATCAGGCTTAACAGTCAAAAGGTCTTTCAGTCCTGGTTCAGTTGCAGCACTAATGGCCTCGACCATGGCGACAAACTCGGCTTCGGTGTTCACCACGAAGGGCGGAATAACGCAGGGACGCGTCGCGGTGATGACGCCTTCGGGACGCATCGCGTTGTACTCGACCTCAACAGCGGTGTTTGTGGAAGGAACCAAGACACCAAACTTCTTTCGGTAGCCGAAGTAGTCCACGCCATAGCCGTAGTTATCTAGTCCCACGATTCCTCCTCAGAACACAGTTATCGCACATAGTCTCAGCAGATTATTCGCAATTTGCGAGCCTGACGCACGGGTCAAAAGTCCCCCATCGCGTGCAGGTGCAAACCCTACAGACCCTTAAGAGCGGCAACGACTTTGGTAAGGGAATCCTTAGCATCACCAAAGAGCAGTGACGTTTGCGGTTGAAACAGCAAATCATTTTCAATTCCCGCAAAGCCTGGTCGCATAGAGCGCTTGAGGAATACCACTTGGCGGGCTTGATCCACATCCAAGATCGGCATCCCATAGATCGGGGCCGTCTTGTCGTCCCGAGCTGCGGGGTTCACCACGTCATTGGCGCCCACCACTAACGCCACATCGGTGGTAGCGAACTCGGGGTTGACCTCGTCCATCTCTTTGAGTTGCTCATACGGCACGTTCGCTTCAGCCAAGAGAACGTTCATGTGTCCTGGCATACGGCCGGCCACCGGGTGGATGGCGTACTCAACCTCAATGCCACGTTCAGTAAGTAAGTCGACCAATTCGCGAATGGTGTTTTGGGCCTGGGCAACGGCTAAGCCGTATCCGGGAACGATGATGACCTTTTGCGCATAGCCCAGCATGATGGCCACGTCTTGAGCGCTTGAGGATCGGTAGGGGCGTTCTTCGCCCGAACCAGCGGCCTTTGCTGTGCTGGCTTTAAACGCACCAAACAGGGTGTTCGTGATGGGTCGGCCCATGGCCTCGGCCATCATCTGGGTCAAGAGTGTCCCGCTGGCGCCAACCAAGGTGCCGGCGATGATCAGCAAAACATTGTTCAATACATAACCACTGG
>JAPLBW010000092.1:1950-11191 GCA_026392555.1 Actinomycetota bacterium | reverse complement strand
TGCTTTGGCTGTTGACGTTGCTATGAGGTGCATTCCCTACGTAAAGCCCGAATTGATTGAGCATTCGTTGAGCATTCTTCCCGCCACCTGGTTTGACGAGCGCGATGAGTGGGGAATCCATCCGTGGACCAAGCACCGAGCGTATGCGCAGTGGCTGGCGCAGCACGGCGTTATTCAGGATGCTGAAGTCGTAGAGGTGACGCTGATTGATGACCTGTTTGATGCGGTGAGTGAGTCGGCATGACGGCGTTAGCACGGGGGCTCCGGCACATTGCTGCCCCCGTCGCCTTAGTTGTTGCTTTTTTCGGAGCGTGGGAGCTGTATTCGCGATGGGAGCTGTATTCGCGAAACAGTTCCATTGGTGACACTGTCTTGCCACCTGTGAGCCGAGTAATTCAGGCTGGGTGGGCAGATCGACAATCCCTGTGGGCAAACACTGTCCCCACCCTGCGCGAGGTTCTGATTGGTTTCCTAGTTTCCGTTCTCTTTGCATTCCTGATTTCGGTCTTACTCGATGTCTCCCCGAAAGCGAATAAGGCCGTGATGCCTCTGCTGATTGGGAGCCAGACTGTTCCGTTGATCGTTTTAGCACCTCTGTTTGTGATTTGGTTTGGCTTTGGATTTTTCCCGAAGATCTTGTTGGTCACACTGGTGACATTCTTCCCCGTCGTCGTAGGACTGGTTGACGGCTATGCCTCGAGTGAGCGTGACGCCGTCACCCTGCTTCGCACGATGGGGGCTAAAACGTTCTTAGTCTTTCGTCTGGTTCGGTTGCCATCTGCCTTGCCAGGTTTCTTTACTGGCCTTCGCATTGGAATTACCTATGCTGTAGTGGCCGCGATCTTTGCTGAGTATGCGGGAGCGGTTGATGGCCTTGGTGTGTACATCCAAGGGGCATCAGGATCCTTCCGGACCGATCTCGTGCTCGCCGGAGTCCTAGTAGCCGCGACAGTGACGTTGATCTTGTACGGACTCACCGTCGTACTCCAGCGCCTGACGATTCCTTGGTACACCGCAGCTCGCAAGGTTTCGCCATGAGTGCGCAGTTCGTCAACATCGCTGACCTAGCCGGTCTGATGGATGACCCAAACGTGGTGATCGTTGATGCCACCGTGGACTTGGCCAAGCCCGAGACTGATGGTGATTGGCGAGGCTTGACCGGGCGGGTGCAGTTCGAAGCGGGCCATTTACCCAGCGCTCAATTCTTTGATCTTTTAGAAGATCTCACGCAGGGATCAAACGACTTTCACTTCGCGCAACCACGGCCCGAGGTGTTAGCTGCGGCCGTGGCACGCATCGGGATCGGTTCGCAATCCACCGTCGTTGTTTACGACAATCATGGCCGAATGTGGGCCGCGCGCTTGTGGCTGATGCTGCGAGCTATTGGCTTTGATCGAGTGTTAGTTCTCGATGGTGGCGTGCAGCAATGGTCCGCAGCGGGTGGGGCGGTCGAAAGCGGATTGCCTGCAACCCTTGACCCGGTCTCCGAGTTCCAGCCAGCGCCTCGAGCGAGCCTGTTTGTAGACAAGGCCTATGTCGAAGCAGTTGTTGTGGGTGACGTTGACGCGGTGTTGGTGTGCAGTGTGGGCGCCGATGTATTTTCTGGTGAGGGGATCACTCGGTACAGCAGGCGTGGACACATTCCTGGCTCGATCAACGTTCCGGCTTCGCTTGTTCTCGATGACAGTGGCCAGTTCCAAGGTTCGGCCGACGTTGTACGGCAGTTGGATCAGTTATTGAGCATTCCCGGTGAATTGGTTTTGTATTGTGGGGGAGCGATTTCGGCTTCCTTACTGGCTTTTGGGCTGGTTCAAGCAGGCCGCGAGGATTTTCGCGTCTATGACGGGTCCCTTGAAGAATGGTCAGCTGACCTCGCCCTACCCATGGTGGTGACGACATGACGATTGCCAAGGGAATCACGATCGAGGGCTTGTCAAAGTCCTACGACGCCTTGTCGGTTATTGAAAATCTCAACCTGCACGTAGAGCGTGGGGAATTTGTCTCCATCCTCGGGCCTAGTGGTTGCGGAAAGTCCACCTTGTTTTCGGTTCTGACCGGTATTGACCAGGCGAGCGAAGGTGAAGTGCTCATCGATGGGCAACCGCTAGCGCAGGCCGGAAGCCCCTTCGCGTGGATGCCGCAGCGAGATGTCTTGTTTCCCTGGCGCACGGTTGCGGACAACGTGGGGCTGGGCTATCAAGTCGCTGGCAAGCGAAAGAAGAAAGAAGCGCGCGAACGAGCGCTTGATTTGCTCCCTATCTTTGGCCTCGAGGATTTTGCTGATAGTCATCCGTATCAGCTCTCGGGCGGCATGCGACAGCGCGTGGCCTTGGCTCGCACCATCGCGCAGGACCGCGACATCTTGCTGTTGGACGAACCCTTCGGGGCTTTGGATGCGCTGACGCGAACAGAGCTGCAACTCTGGCTTGATGAGATTTGGGAACGCGAACGCTGGACGGTCATGTTGATCACGCACGATGTGCGCGAGGCAGTTCTTCTCTCTGACCGAATCTATGTCTTTAGCGATCGTCCGGCGCAGATAGTGGCTGAGTTCGAGGTGCCGTTAGAGCGCCCTCGCACGATCGAGATGTTGGCTGGCGCGCAGGCCACACAGCTGGAATTGGATCTATTACGGGCCTTGCATGTGGGCTTGGGAGATATCTCCTGAGCCCGATCCCGAACTAGTGTCCGCTGGTGATCTGTCCGCTGGGACGCACTGTTTCTAGGTCGCCAGCAGCGTGGTGCTGACCCTCTTCTATTTCCTCGTCGGTGGGAGGAATGACCCGGTTCGCGAAGTAGAAGTTGGAGAGTTTAACGCCCGAACGCCTCTTCTTCGGAGCCTTCACCCCATTGGCATCAACGGCTGGCGGAGCCTCGATGGGTGCGTAATCGCTTTCACGAGACGCCACCAACTTGGCGCGAGTGGCCGAGCTCACCGGGGCGTGGACTTCGAGGTATTCACCAGAAGGCATGCGCTTGATAATGCCGGTTTCGCGGCCATGCAGGAGTTTGTCCCGGTCTCGGCGTTGCAATCCCATGCAAGCGCGACGAGTGATAACAAAAACGAGAGGCGGAAGCACGATCAGCAAGACTCGAATGGTCCAAGTAATGGAATTGATAGACCAACTGAAGGCTTGAGCGATGATGTCGTTGCCGCCACTGATCCACATCAATACGTAGAACGTTAGGGCCATCACACCTAGACCGGTGCGAGTGGGAGCGTTGCGCGGACGATCGAGCAAGTGGTGCTCGCGCTTATCCCCGGTGGCCTTAGCTTCAACCCATGGGTACAAAGCCAACAGCGTGAACATGATTCCTGGAATGATCAATGCTGGTAACAGGATGTTCCAACTGATGTTGTGCCCCCATAGGACGGTTTCCCAGTTCGGGATGACACGTACTGCACCGTCAAGCCAACCGATGTACCAGTCCGGCTGCGAGCCAGCGCTGACTTGGTCGGGGGTGTAGGGGCCGTACTGCCAGATGGGGTTGATGGAGAACAGTGCCGCGATCAAGGTGATGATGCCCGAGACGATGAAGAAGAAGCCACCGGCCTTAGCCACGTACACCGGAAGCAACGGGTATCCCACGACGTTCGTGTTGGTGCGGCCAGGGCCAGGGAACTGGGTGTGCTTTTGGTACCAGACTAAGAGCAAGTGAGCGGTCAGCATTCCCAACAAGATGCCAGGAATCAACAAGATGTGAATTGAGTAGAGCCGCGGAATGAAGTCGGTTCCGGGGAACTCACCGCCGAAAAGGAACGAGGAAACGTAACTGCCCACGAGCGGGATCGCCAGCACAATGCCCTGCGCAATCCGCAGTCCGGTGCCTGAAAGCAAGTCGTCGGGGAGCGAGTAGCCGGCGAAGCCTTCAAGGATCGCCAAGGTCATCAGGCCTACGCCGATCACCCAGTTGAGTTCGCGGGGCTTGCGGAAGGCTCCAGTGAAGAACACGCGCAACATGTGCACACTGACCGCAGCAACGAACAGCAAGGCGGCCCAGTGGTGCACCTGACGAACTAAGAGGCCGCCACGAACATCAAAACTCACCCGCAACGTTGACTCGTAGGCCTGCGTCATCTTGATGCCGTTAAGTGGCGCGTAGGAGCCGTTGTAGACGACTTCCTTCATGGAAGGGTTATAGAAAAGGGTCAGGTAAACGCCGGTCAGTAACAGCAGGATGAAGGAGTACAAGGCGATTTCACCGAGCATGAAGGACCAGTGGTCGGGGAATACTTTGCGCAGGTTCTTCTTCAGCCACTTGCCCGCACCGATGCGATCATCAATCCACGTAGGAGTGGTGGCTACGGCTCGTTGTGTGGTGCTCATCCGCGCTCCCAAAAGCTTGGTCCGACAGGTTCCTGGAATCCTTCTTTAGCTACGAGGTAGCCCTCCTTGTCCACTTCAATCGCGAGCTGTGGCAGGCGTCGCGCGGAGGGTCCAAAGATCACGTTTCCGTCGTCTGCCAAGTCGAACGTGGACTGGTGACACGGGCAGAGCAAGTGTTTGGTGCGTTGTTCGTACAAGGCGATGGGGCAACCAAGGTGGGTGCAAATCTTGGAGAAGGCCAAGATGCCCTGGAAGTCGCCGTCTTGAATTTGCTGTGAACGAATCTCATCAGGGGCCATCCGCACCAAGATGATGGCTGCCTTGGCGCGCTGGTTGAGGTTGCCCTCTTCCTCTTCAACCTTGAGTAGGTCAGCTGGCAGAGCACCGGCAACTAGTCCACCCAAAGGAATATCTTCCGGCTTAATTGGTCGGTAAGAAATATCGGTAACGATGCGCGAGCCCTTGCGCCACAGCGTTTCGCGGGACTTGGTTTCGGGCAGGGGGCCCAGGTCACGCAGCAGGACGATCGCAGGAATCGGCATCAAAGCCAGCGCGGCCAACAGGGTGCGACGAATGAGCGGACGCTTCATGACGCCGCTTTCTTCAACGCCGGTTTGGAAACTCTCGACGACAGCCTCGCGCGTTTCATCATCGGAGGCAAAGCTCTTGCGCTCGTCCACGATTTCTTCGTCACTCATCAACTTGCGCGCCCAGTGGGTCGCGCCCGCGCCGATCAGGAATAGACCAAGACCCGAGGCCAAACCGAGCGTGAGGTTTTGCAAGCCGATTAAGCCAATGAGGGGCACGTTGACAACTGCGGTGGACTTCACGCTCACGAAGGCAACTACGAACAGGATGGAGGCTAGGACCGAACCCCCAAACATGATGGCGACTTGGCGCTCCGCTCGCTTAGCGGCACGAGGATCAATGTCGGTGCGGCGCAACGCGTGTTCGATCTCATGAGCGCCCGCCACTTCGATTTCGCTGGAGGAATCGTTACTCATTTCGCCTTTGCTCCCAACCACACCGAGCACGCAATGAGCGCGCCGAGTCCTAGGGTCCACATCAAGAGGCCCTCACTGACGGGCCCAACATTGCCCAAGGGGGCTCCGCCAGGACTTGGAGCAGCGTTGATGTTCTGGATGTACTTGATGATCGCCTTCTTTTCGTCTGGGTTGATCGTGGTGTCGCTAAACACCGGCATGCTCTGGGGACCTGTGAGCATGGCTTCCCAAATGTGATCAGGGCGAGAAGGGTCAATGGCCGGAGCGTATGTTCCGTTACTCAGCGCACCACCCTGCGCGGCGAAGTTGTGACACTGAGCGCAGTTGGTTCGAAAGAGTTCGCCACCTTCGGCCAGGCTTGCGTCAGTAGTGTCAAGGTCTTCTTTGGATGGGATGGCCGGGCCGGGCGCAAAGGACGCCACATAAGCGGCAAGCGCTGTCACTTCTTCTTCGTTGTACGAGGAGCGACCGGCGACGACTTGTTGTCCGTTAGCACCAACGGGCATACGACCGGTGGAAACTTGGAAGTCAACAGCAGCGGCACCAACGCCGAGCAGGCTCGGACCATTTTGCTTGGCTTGTCCTTTGCCCACACTTTCAGCCGGCACGCCTCCTAGGTTCAGTCCATGGCAGGAAGAACAACCTTCCTTGTACAGCTGTCCACCTTGCTTGAGGAGAGCAGGCGAAGCTTCGCTGGTCTCGGCTCGAGCCGGAGAGGCGAGGGAACCTGCGGCGGCGTAGAGACCGCCCATGAGGAGTAAGCCAACCGTGACCAAGGCCAGGGCGGCTGTTGGTCGGCGTCGACGGGGTGACTCGGATGACACGTGCTGCCTCGATCCGTGGGTGCTTACTTAATGAGATAGATGGTTGCAAACAAGCCAATCCACACCACGTCCACAAAGTGCCAGTAGTACGACACAACGATTGCGGAGGTGGCCTGGTCGTGGCCAAACTTCTTAGCCGCGTACGTGCGGCCCAAAACAAACAGGAAGGCGATGAGTCCGCCGGTTACGTGCAAACCGTGGAATCCGGTGGTGAGGTAGAACGCTGATCCGTACACGCTCGATGACAGCGTCAGGTTCTCTTTGACCAAGCTGGCGTATTCAAAGATTTGGCCGCCAATGAAGACGGCACCCAGTGCAAAGGTGAGGGTGAACCACGAGCGGAGCTTTTGGACATCCCCACGCTCAGCGGCGAACACGCCTAACTGACAGGTAACCGAAGACAGCACCAAGATCGTGGTGTTCGCGGTTGCGAAGGGGATGTTGAGCAGTTCGGTTTCCTTCGCCCAGAGCTCTGGATTCACCGCGCGAGAGGTGAAGTACATCGCGAAAAGTGCCGCGAAGAACATCAACTCTGACGCTAGCCAAACCACGGTGCCAACAGACACCATGTTTGGTCGGTTTGCAGGGCCCGATGGACGGGATGTCTGGGTTACGGTTGCGGTCGCCACCTTCCTATTCTGGCACTAGTCACGCCTGTTCGCGCGCGCGCCCCACCATCAAAATTGAGGCGGACCGCGTGATGAATTTCAATGTGACCTAGGTCCCACGGTGCAAGAAACACGGCGCAAGGAATGAGTGCCTGTTCATGACTTGTAGGATGAGTGTGTGACTGATCACACCGCAGCCCCGATGAAGGTTCTCGTCTACAGCGATGACGCCGCTGTTCGCCAGCAGGTAGTTCTCGCCTTGGGTTCGAGACCAGCTCCTGAATTGCCCACCATTGAAGTCACGGAAGTGGCAACCGAACCCATCGTTCGATCGATTGTGGCAGCTGGTGGCATCGACGTAATCATCTTGGATGGCGAAGCAGTCCCGGCCGGCGGAATGGGAATTTGTCGCAGTTTGAAAGAAGAGATCTACCAATGTCCACCGGTTTTGTTGCTCACCGGTCGTCGCGAGGATGACTGGCTGGCGCGTTGGTCCAATGCGGAAGCCACTGTGCAGCACCCGCTAGATTCGATTGCCGTAGCGCACGCCGTTGCGGACCTTTTGCGCGCTCGAGTAGCCGGCTCCGCTGCCAGCGCCTCGGCCCCGCGTTAAGTAGGTCGTGATGGCACAACAAGACCCACAAGTGAACCCAGAAGCGCCGGTGTGGCCGGACGTTCTCAGCGATCTGCTCCAAGGTCACGAACTCGATCCTCGGGTGACCGCTTGGGCCATGGACCAGATCATGACCGATGCCGCGAGTCCGGTTCAGATGGCTGGATTCCTCATTGGCATGCGGGCTAAGGGCGAAACCGCTGCTGAAGTCACGGGCTTGGTTGAGGCGATGCTGTCGCACGCGCGCCGCATTGAGGTTCCCGGTCCCGCAGTCGATGTTGTCGGCACCGGAGGAGACCGGTCAAACTCCGTCAACATTTCCACCATGTCGGCCATTGCTGCTGCGGGTACCAGCGCGCGAGTGGTCAAGCACGGCAATCGCGCAGCATCGTCATCGTGTGGGTCGGCTGATCTCCTTGAGGCGCTCGGCGTTGACTTGTCACTTACCCCCGATGCTGTCGCTGATGTGGGTCGCGACGTCGGAATTACTTTTTGTTTTGCCCCGGTGTTCCATCCGGCTATGCGATTTGTCGGACCGACGCGACGCGAACTTGCGGTTCCTACCATCTTCAACATTTTGGGACCGTTGAGTAATCCAGCACAGCCGGCCGCTTCGGCGATTGGATGTGGGGATCCGCGCCGAGCCCGACTCATCGCTGACGTGTTGGCTCAGCGTGGCGCGACCGCTTTGGTGTTCCGTGGCGATGATGGCTTAGACGAAATCACCACGACCACGACCACGCAGGTGCGGGTGGTCCATGAAGGTCGGGTCACCACCGACACCTTGAGCCCGCAGCGCCTCGGGCTTATCCCAGCCACCGCCGATGATTTGCGCGGCGGCGATCCAGCAGCAAACGCGGCCATTGCGCGCGAGGTCTTTGCTGGCGCAGCTGGTCCGGTCCGCGACGTGGTGGTGGCCAATGCAGCTTCGGCGCTGGTCGCCCTCGATATTGCTTCCGGGGCTGCGGCGTCCGACCTCGAGGACCTCTTTGTGGCTGCAATGGAGAAAGTAAACGCCGCGTTAGACAGCGGTCAGGCGGCTGCGATCTTGGATCGCTGGGTTGCTGCCACTGTTGCGCACGCGTAATTGCAACTGCGGGTTGTTGGCTAGGACGCTTGCCGCATGCGGCAACGGGCTACCCCATTGACTGTCGATGTGCACGAGTTCAATGCCTGGCGACTGAAGCCAGTACATCAAAGCGGTGGTTTCTTCTGCCGATGCACACGGAAGTTCGTCGGTGCGCGGTTGACTGTAGGGAGTGGTGACAAGGAGCGCCTCCACTGTTGTGTCGAGGGCATGTCGAGTGTGGATGCGTTGTGATCCAGCAAACCTGCCATTGCTGATGGCAACTACATCCCAACTCGTTGTTGCATGTGGCGTGGGTGCAAGTGTGACCATCGTCGAGCAAGAAGCCAGGGAGCGGGCCTGACGTGTCCACGCCGCGGCTCGCAAGAAAGATTCCAGGGTGTCACGAAGACCAGCCGCCTGTTCGTATCGCTGGCGGTCGGCCAAAACCCGCAACTGGTCAAAAACAAATTCCGCGACGATCGACGGATTGCTCATGACGTCGGACAAAGACGTTTCGCTGGTGGATCGGGTGATCAAGGACAGCAATCGAGAAACATCGTGCGCATTACGGCGCGAGGTAAAGGGACCAAGGCTGGTGGTGTCACCGGTGAGGCCTCGATGGGCGATGAGGGATCCGCGAGAGCCCGCCCGGAGCCAGTAGACCCGCTCGGGTCGCTTGGAGCGTTGATTGAATTCTGGCTGGTGCTCAGCGATCAGGCGTAGTTCACGAATGCGCGCTTCGAGGGCGGTCGGGCATTCAATCGCGACCACCTCAGTGCACAACGTCAGCATGTA
>JAPLBW010000092.1:0-1931 GCA_026392555.1 Actinomycetota bacterium | reverse complement strand
CCGTGAAATAGCTACGAACGCGCCGACGGATTGACTTGCTGGTGCCGATGTAGTGGGCGGTGCCGTCCTTGTCCTTAAAGAGGTAAACGCCAGGTGCGTCCGGAAGTCCATCCGCTAAAGAGGCTTTGCGACGAATCGGCTCTGGAACCTTGGTAGAAAAAGTCAGTACGTCTTCAAGGGTTTTTACATGCAAGGTGCCTAAACGTTCAAAAAGACAATGCAACACGTGAACCGTTGCTCGAGCATCGTCCAGCGCGCGGTGCGTGGGCTGAGTGGGTGCCTGAAAGAAGTGGGCAAGCGTGGACAGTTTGGCATTAGGAACGTCAGATTTTGACAGAGCTGATCGGGCCAATCGAACAGTGTCAACCACTACCGGCTGTGGCCAGGAGTAATCATGAGCGAGGCAGGCTCGCTTAAGGAAGCCCACATCGAAAGGCGCGTTGTGTGCCACCACAACGGCTGGCCCAAGAAATTCCAAGAATGCTGGAAGCGCAGCCTCAATAGGGGGGCTGTCGGCGACCATCGCATTAGTGATTCCGGTCAGGACAGTGATCATGGGGGAGATCTCGTGGGATGGCCGAACCAGTGTGGCAAATTCGCCAATGATTACACCGCCACGAACCTTGACAGCCCCGATCTCCGTAATCGCATCGGTGGCCTGGGTTCCGGTGGTTTCGAGGTCAACGACGACAAATGTCACTTGGTCCAACGGGGTACCCAGATCATCAATACACAGTTGACCCGCGGATCGTGATGAGGGCCTGGCCGGAACGCGTTGCATAGCGGCGACGTTAGGGCGAACCCCTGACACTTGCGCACAGCACAACTCAGCAGAGGGCAGCACAGCGCAGGGCAGCACCGTGGCGTTAGCCGAGTCGGAAAGGACCCTTCATGCTGTAGGCGGCCTTGGCCTTGCCTAGGAGTGGCAATCCGAGCAGTTCCTCTGTGGTCCGCAGTAGGGAGTAATGCGTGAAGTAGGCGCTAGAGACTAGACCGGCCGGAGTGCGTGGCGAGATCACCAATGTCGCGATGGGGTTACTGGAGTTCCCCGCATTTTCGTCCTCGTCATAGGTGATGAAAAGGACCGTGCGTCCACTTTGGTATTGCGCGCTCTTGATGACCTTGGGAACAAAACTTGCTAGCCACTGGTCACCGTAAGCAATCGAGGTGTCATGGGTATTGCTGCGTTGATCGGGCACGATCATCGTGAAGGGTGCAGAAAAACTTGGTGTTGCAGTTAGCCGAATGTTCTGTGTCGCGCATGGGGATGCCACGTTGGTGAAATAGGTCGCGGGATTATGTCGCGGGACGTACGTTCCTGAATTTGACTTGTAACAGGCACTTGGCATGCTTTCGGCCAGCGTACGCCAACGTCCGCTTCCTAGTTGGGAAAACAAGTTCGCGGCAGACAGTCGGTGGGCAGCCGGGCTGCCACTGTCGGTGACGCCTTGTGTTCCACCTGACGTCATCGCGATGTAGTTCGGCAGAGATGGATGAGTGATGGCATGGGCGTTGCTGGCATATCCGCACTTCTTGCGGAGGCTGTTGAAATAGGCGGCTTGGGTGTTATTGACGATCTGTCCGCGTCCGTGGTTTTCCATGATGATCCAGACCACATGGTCGATGCGAGTAGCTGTGGATGTCACTCCACAAGGCCGCGTCGTGGTGATGGCCAAGGGGCTTAGTGCAATGGGGGAGGTTGCTACTGGCGTAGTGACGGCATTTCCGACGGACGTAGCAGTTCCCGTGCTCGAGCTAGCTATTGGCGTTGTGGGGGATGGCTGCGCTGAGGCCCCGGCAGAGGTCCCGGCAGAGGGTGCCTGGCAACCCGTTGTTAGGCAAACGGAAGCAGACACGGCAACGGCCACGACAAACCTGACCAGCATACCTGGTCGGACCTTGTCAGACCCCCCATTTACCGTGATTCCACC
>JAPLBW010000196.1 GCA_026392555.1 Actinomycetota bacterium | reverse complement strand
TAGAAAAAGCAGTTGTGCAAATTGAATTCAACCGAGCACGTATAAATGACCAACTCAGCGATGAAGTCGATGAGTTGACCGCCGATGAAGGAGGGCAGTGACATGGATATCGACATGAGCGCGCTGCGCGAACTAGTTACTGAGAAGGAAATTCCTTTTGAGGTTGTAGTTTCAGCTTTGCAGGCGGCACTACTGACGGCGTATCTCCACACGGCTGGTGCACACTCGCACGCTCGCGTCGAGATTGATCAAAAGACAGGTCATGTTTCGGTTTGGGCGCGTGGCGAAAGCACGGAAGAAGGCGAACTCGCCCCTGAATTTGAGGACACCCCCGAAGGATTTGGCCGCATTGCCGCCGCCACTGCCCGTCAGGTCATCATGCAGCGCCTGCGCGTTGTTGACGATGAGCGCTCCTTCGGCGAATGGACGGGTCGCGAAGGCGATGTGGTCTCGGGCGTGATCCAGCAGGGTCGTGACGCGCGCGATGTCATGATCGACCTAGGTGGGCTGGAAGGTTTGCTCCCGCCGGCCGAACAAGTCCCCGGTGAAAAGTATGTTCACGGTGAGCGCATTAAGTGTTTCGTTGTTGGCGTTCGCAAGGGACAGCGCGGACCGCAGATCACCTTGTCGCGTACGCACCCAGGATTAGTGCGCAAACTCTTTGCACTCGAGATCCCTGAGATCGCTGATGGATCAGTCGAATTGGTTGCCATGGCCCGCGAAGCCGGTCACCGCACCAAGGTTGCCGTCCACGCCAAGCTCGAAGGCATCAATGCCAAGGGGTCGTGCATCGGACCGTTGGGTCAGCGCGTGCGCAACATCATGCACGAGCTACACGGCGAGAAGATCGACATCGTGGACTGGTCCGAAGACCCGGCCGAATTTGTTAAGCATGCACTTTCACCGGCCAAGGTCTCTAGCGTCGAAGTGATCGACGAACTAGCCCGAGCCGCTCGCGTGATCGTGCCGGACTACCAACTTTCGCTTGCCATTGGCAAAGAGGGACAAAACGCGCGCCTGGCTGCCCGTCTGACCGGCTGGCGCATTGACATCCGCTCGGATATGGCACCCGATCAGTCCATTGGCACCCGCGCAGTCCCTGACGCCCTGCAGTAAGCGGGCAATGCCTGACGCCCTGCAGTAAGCGGGCAATGCCTGACGCCCTGCAGTAAATAGGCGTCAGAGCCGCGGAAATGGGCGCGCGCTGACACTGGCTCAGCCTTGGCACGCTAGAGTCAGGCGTGTCCGAACGCTCCCGTCCCCAGCCCGTGCGCACCTGCTTAGGCTGTCGAGAACGCTCAGATCGCAACACGTTGTTGCGGCTCGTGGTCTCTGGAACCACCGATTCAATGGATCGGGTCATCCCAGATCCCGCAGGGCACAACCCCGGCCGAGGGGGATGGATTCATCCCACTTGTCTGGACCAGGCCATCCAACGGCGCGGCTTCAACCGCGCTTTTCGCCGACCTGGCCCGTTTGACATAACGGCCGTGGAACAGTTTGTTACAGCACTACCCCCTGCTTAAGGGGTTGTCAGGGAAGAGCGCAACACCTGTTGCCTTATCGGAAACGAGTCGAGAAGCGATGAGCAATCGATGAACACGCAGCGATGAGTACGTACCCGTAACGACGGTTCGTGCCCCTGACCGGGCTCGGACTAAGGAGTAGGAGAGCAGTGGCCAAGGTCCGGGTCTATGAACTAGCCAAAGAGTTAGGCATTGAGAGCAAGGTTCTCGTTGCCAAACTTCAAGATATGGGCGAGTTCGTCCGTTCAGCGTCTTCAACCATTGAAGCGCCAGTAATCAAAAAAGTTAAAGAAGCCTATCCGGCGGAAGCTGCGAGCGCGAAAGCTGCACCAGCTGCCCCTGCGAAGAAGGCCCCTGCCAAAAAGGCTGCTGCCAAGAAAGCGGCTGAGCTAGCCGACGGCCCCACAGCCGACGAAATTGCAGTAGCCACAGCCGCCGCTGCAGCCATGGGCATCACTTCGTTGCCCCCAGAGTTGGCGACCTCTGCTCCTAGTGATGGACCTCGTCCTTCGAGCATGCCGCCACGTCCGCGACCAGCTGGTCCGCGTCCTGGCAACAACCCCTTTACTTCGCGAGATGCTCCAGCACCGCGACCACCTGCTGCTCGCACGGGCACATCTCCCACATCGATGCCTCCTCGTCCTTCTTCGCGTCCCAGTGGCGCTCCTGGTGGAGCACCCGGTGGCGGTTTCGCCGGTCGTGGCGCACCTGCTGGTGGTCGTGGCGCACCTGCTGGTGGTCGTGGCGGACCCGGCGCTGGCGGTGGAGCTGGTGCTCCCGGTGGTGGCGGCGGTTTCGCCGGTCGTCCCGGTGGTGGCGGTGGCGGTGGTGGCGGTGGCGGACGTAGTGGGCCACGTGGTGGAAACGCCCGCGGCACAACTGCTGGTGCCTTTGGTCGTCCCGGCGGTCGCCCCACAAGGGGCCGCAAGTCTAAGAAGCAGCGGCGTCAAGAGTTCGATGATCTGCAGGCCCCATCCATTGGTGGCGTGATTGCCCCTCGCGGAGCAGGCGAAACGATTCGCATGACGCGTGGTGCATCACTGACTGACTTCGCCGAGAAGATCAATGGCAACCCGGCGTCGTTGGTGCAGATTTTGTTCAACTTGGGCGAAATCATCACGGCAACGCAGTCGGTTAACGACGAAACCTTGACGTTGCTTGGTGCCGAACTCAACTTTGACGTTGTTGTCGTCTCGCCTGAAGACGAAGACCGCGAATTGCTCGAGTCCTTTGACCTTGAATTTGGTGAAGACGAAGGCGATGAGGGCGACTTGTTCGCTCGTCCTCCTGTTGTCACCGTCATGGGTCACGTGGACCACGGTAAGACGCGCTTGCTCGATGCCATTCGTAACACTGACGTCATTGAAGGCGAAGCCGGTGGCATCACCCAGCACATTGGTGCGTATCAGATCCATCACGGTGAGCGTGCGATCACCTTCATTGACACCCCGGGTCACGAAGCCTTCACGGCGATGCGTGCTCGTGGTGCCAAGGTCACCGACATCGCGGTCCTGGTGGTCGCAGCTGATGACGGTGTGAAGCCACAAACCGTTGAAGCGCTCAACCACGCGTTGGCCGCTGAAGTGCCGATCGTGGTTGCGGTGAACAAGATTGATAAAGAAGGCGCCGACCCTGCCAAGGTGCGTGGCCAGTTGACCGAATATGGATTGGTTGCCGAGGAATACGGCGGCACGACGATGTTCATTGACGTCTCGGCCAAACAAGGTTTGGGTATTAATGAATTGCTTGAAGCCGTGCTCTTGACTGCTGATGCAGCCCTTGACCTACGCGCTAACCCGAACCAGGACGCGCAAGGTGTGGCCATTGAGGCACACCTTGACCGCGGTCGAGGTCCTGTGGCGACCGTGTTGATCCAGCGCGGAACCTTGCGCAATGGTGACTCCATCGTTGCTGGTGATGCGTTCGGTCGCGTGCGCGCGATGATGGACGAGCACGGTGTCT
This sequence comes from Actinomycetota bacterium, assembly GCA_026392555.1. Lineage (GTDB taxonomy): Bacteria > Actinomycetota > Actinomycetes > UBA12327 > UBA12327 > AcAMD-2. Next base: position 1,608 of record JAPLBW010000196.1, on the reverse strand, counting down.
TGGTGGACGAAGCCACGCCATCGCTTCCTGGTGCTGGCGACTCGTTCTTGGTTGTGGAAGAAGACCGCATCGCTCGTCAAATTGCTGAGCGCCGGCAAGCTCGTGAGCGCAATGCTCAACTGGCCCAGTCGCGCGGTCGTCGCACTCTCGAAGACTTCCTCAAGCAGATGGAACAGGGCGAGGCACAAGAACTCAAGCTCATCCTCAAGGGTGACGTGTCCGGTTCGGTTGAAGCGCTCGAAGACGCTTTGCTCAAGATCGATGTGGGGGACGAAGTCTCCTTGCGCATCATTGACCGCGGCGTCGGTGCCATTACCGAAACCAACGTGATGCTCGCGGCCGCTTCAGATGCAGTCATCATCGGATTCAACGTGCGACCAGAAGGCAAGACGCGCGAATTGGCCGATCGTGAAGGCATTGACATCCGTTACTACACGGTCATTTACCAAGCCATCGACGAAGTCGAGTCTGCGCTCAAGGGCTTGCTCAAGCCAGAGTACGAAGAAGTGCAGTTGGGTACCGCCGAAGTGCGCGAGGTCTACCGCTCCAGCAAGGCCGGCAACATCGCTGGTTGTCTGGTGCGATCGGGTCTGATTCGTCGCAACAGCAAGGCTCGCCTGATACGCGAGGGAGTAGTGGTGGCCGAGAACTTGACCATCGACTCCTTGCGTCGCTTTAAGGATGACTCAACGGAAGTCCGCGATGGGTTTGAGTGCGGTATCGGATTGGGATCGTTCAACGACGTCAAGACAGACGACGTCATTGAGACCTACGAAATGCGTGAGAAGGTAAGAGTGTAATGGCTGACCAAGCACGAGCACTCAAATTGGCAGACCGCATCAAGGTCGTTGTGGCCGAAACCCTTGAGCGTCGGATCAAGGATCCGCGTTTGGGTTTTGTCACGGTCACTGACGTTCGCGTTACCGGCGATCTGCATGAAGCCACCATCTTCTACACAGTCCTTGGTGACGAGGAAGCACACACCGAGTCCGCTGCAGCACTGGAAAGCGCCAAGGGTGTTTTGCGAACCGAAGTCGGCAAGCAAACCGGTGTTCGCTTCACCCCAACCCTGGCCTTCATTCTCGATGCAGTCCCCGAGACCGCAGATGCCATCGATGAGTTGTTGCGTCAAGCCAAGGCCGCCGATGCGCAAGTCCACGCTGCGGCTGTTGGTGCTTCTTTTGCTGGCGATGCCGACCCGTACCGCCACGACGAAGAACCTGCTGAGGACGAGACTTCGTCGTGACCACCGCCTGGGATCAGCGAGCAACAGAAGCAGATTGGTCTGCGGTTGTTGAACTTGCTCGTTCAACGCCGAGTCCGCTGTTGCTTGCTCATGTCAGTCCCGATGGTGATGCGTTGGGTTCAGCCCTGGCCGTTGGGTTAGCCCTGAAGACATTGGGAAGCACCCCGATGGTCTCTTTCGGGGATGATCCCTTTGTGGTGCCGCGCATTTTGCAGTTCCTCCCCGGCCAGGAGTTGTTGGTTGCCCCTGCCGATGTTCCTGCGGACACCCCGGTGGTGTTTACCTTCGACGCCAGTAGTGCTGGTCGCTTGGGCCTTCACCAAGAACGTGCCGAGAACGCAGCGGCCTTGGTGGTCGTCGAT
>JAPLBW010000038.1 GCA_026392555.1 Actinomycetota bacterium | reverse complement strand
CGAGATAGGGATTACGCTCGCGGCTGTGTGGTCCCAGCGATCGGTCGTGGTTTACGGCCTCCAGCGTCGAGCCGCCCTGGAAGAGCTCTTCCACGGGGGCGCTTTCCGTAGCGACCTGTGCGACGCCGATCCCTACACCTTGCGCGCCGCCAAGCATCACGGTGAAGCTACGGAGCGGTTGTGTCCGGTTTGTCGTAAAGAAAACCTCACCCACTTGACCTATGTCTTCGGCGACGAGTTGGGGCACTTGTCTGGACGTATTCGTGCAACGCGTGAACTCGAATCCATGGCGCATGAATACGGGGAATTTACGGTGTACGTGATTGAGGTGTGCCAGAACTGTGAGTGGAACCACATGACGATGTCGTTCGTCTTAGGTGATGGCGTAGCAAGAGGAATTCCCCGACGTCGCCGTGCGGAGGCCTAGCGTGCGCATCAATTACCCACGCTCCGAACGCGATGGAGTCATGCGCTTTGTTCCTTCGGGGCGCCAGTTTCTGGCGCTCATCGGTATGGGTTTTGGCGTGCTCCTGCTGGCCTTTTTGGTCCTGTATGCGTTGGTCAAAGTCCCTACGCCCAATGAGTTTTCGACGGCTCAGACCACGGTTGTTACCTATGCAGATGGCAAGACGGAGATCGCTCGCGTGGCCGATGCCAATCGCACGTCTATCCCACTGAGCGATGTTCCGCTGGTTGTGCAACGCGAACTCTTGGCTGCCGAAGACCGCGACTTTTATGAACATGGCGGATTTTCTGCATCGGGAATTGCTCGTGCCGCCTGGAACAACGTGATTGGTGGATCAACCCAGGGTGGATCAACGATCACGCAGCAGTACGCCAAGAACGCCTACCTCACGCAAGATCGCACCTTGTCGCGCAAGGCCAAGGAGTTGGTGCTGTCCATCAAACTCAGCCAAACGCGGAGCAAAGAACGCATCCTCGAGGATTACCTCAACACCATTTACTTCGGCCGCGGGGCGTACGGGATTGAAGCCGCTGCACAGGCGTATTTCAAGATTCCAGCATCGGAACTTAATAGCACTCAAGGGGCAGTGCTGGCTTCATTGATTCGTTCCCCCGCCGGCTATGCACCTGAGACGAACAAAGACCGCCTCCAAGGACGCTGGAATTACGTCCTTGATGCCATGGTGGCCAAGGAATGGATTACCGAGAAGTCACGAGCTCGTCAAAAATTCCCCAAGATTGCCAAGCGAACCAGTGGTAACCGACTAGCCGGTGACAATGGGTTCTTAGTTGATATGGCTCGACGTGAACTATCGGCCTTGGGCTTTAGCGAAGAGGAAGTCGCGCGCGGCGGTTATCGAATCACTACCACTTTTGATCAAAAAGCCATGAATGCTGCGCGCACTGCTGTTGACGAGAAGGGTCCGGAAACCGGTGTTAAGGGATTGCGCATAGGCATCGCTGCAGTTCAACCTGGTACTGGTGCGGTATTGGCTATTTATGGTGGGGACGACTACCTCACCGACCAGTTCAACAACGCCACGCAAGGCATCGTGCAGGCGGGCTCAACGTTTAAACCCTTTGCGTTGGCGGCAGCCCTGGAAAATGATATTTCGTTGTACGACAGATTCAGTGGAGTGAACGGAACCACCTTCACATTCCCCGGATTTGCGCCTTATCGAGTCAATAATTTTGACGGGTACAGCGCTGGTGGATCAATTTCACTGCTCCGTGCCACGGAATCCTCGGTCAACACCGCTTATGTTGACTTGGAAAATCAGATCACTCCAGAAGCCGTTGTTGATTCGGCTATTCGCGCTGGAATTCCTGGGGTAACAGCGGGATTAAATGCCGGACCAACGACGGTTTTAGGCACCTCATCACCACACACCCTTGATATGGCTGCGGCCTACGCGACTTTTGCCGCTCGTGGCCTGCAAGCCGATCCCTATGTCATTGCCAGCGTCCTAAGCTCCAGTGGCGGGTTGTTGTATTCCAAGCGCCCCGAAGTTTCGCGCGCGTATGACGCCGATGTTGCTAGCCAGGTCACCTATGCGCTAACCCAAGTGGTGAAAAACGGTTCAGGATTTGCTGCGCAAGACCTCGGTCGCCCGGCTGCGGGCAAAACCGGTACCACCAACTCGAACCTGTCGGCCTGGTTTGTGGGGTACACCCCGGAAATTGCTGTTGCTGTATCGATGGCTAAGTCCACCGAGTCGGGTGGATTGACAACGTTGCGCGGAACGGGCGGGATGACCCGCGTCACGGGTGGTTCCTTCCCGGCACGCATGTGGACGGCGATGGTCAAGGCGTTCTTGAAGGACACACCGGTTCAACAATTTGATGGCACGACATTCAATTCGGGTGATTACAGCGGTGGGGGTTCGTCTAGCCCTAAGTCCACGAAGTCACCGACCGCAACGAGCACAACCAAGCCCACAACTGCCCCAACAACTAGTGCCCCGACTCCCGTTCCCACGGAGCCACCGGTTACCTCGCCCGCCGCCACGCCATAATCCTTAGTAGGAGGTTCGCCCTGATGTTTGGTTCTTCATCCGTTCCATCGACGTCGGTAGTTGATCTATCTGATGAGTTGTTCTTGCTTGATGTGCGCGAGGACGACGAATGGGAAGCCGGACATGCACCATCGGCGGTGCATGCGGCGATGTCATTAAACGCAGGAATTCTTGATCTGCTTCCGGCCGTGGGGATGATCGCTGTGATTTGCAAAGTAGGCGGTCGATCGGCGAAGGTCACCGCGTTCCTCATTGATCAAGGCCGAGAGGCGATCAATGTTGAGGGCGGAATGATGAATTGGGCCGCGGCTGGGCGCCCAGTGGTAAACAACCAGGGCGACGAGGGCTTCGTGCTTTGAGTTCGCCACTGCTAGCAGACCTTGCAGACATCGTCGGAGCGGAGCACGTCCTCACCGATCCGGATGTCACACAATCTTTTGGCACTGACTGGACGCGCGCTTGGTCGAGCACCCCACTTGCTGTGATTCGCCCGGCCTCAACCGCCGAGGTCGCTGCCGTGTTGAGGCTGTGTCATGCCAATGGCACGCCGGTGGTCACCCAAGGTGGCAATACCGGTCTGGTGGGCGGCGGTGTTCCCCATGGGGATCGCACGTCTGTTGTCGTGTCGATGACGCGACTGAACTCGGTCGCAGCGGTGGATCGCGCAACGCAAACGGTGGAAGTTGGGGCTGGTGTGACGTTGTCCCAGTTGCAAGCGCACGCCAGCTCTGCAGGATTTCGCTATGCCGTTGATTTAGCCGCACGAGACTCGGCCACGGTGGGGGGAATGGTGGCAACCAACGCGGGTGGATTACGCGTCGTGGGACTGGGTGATACCCGCGCGCAAGTCATGGGCGTAGAGGCGGTGCTGGCCGATGGCACCATCATTCGTCGGTTAGAGCCGTTAGCTAAAGACAACGGTGGCTACAACCTCAGCCAACTGATGACCGGATCCGAAGGCACTCTGGGAGTTATCACTGCCGCCCGATTGCGATTAGTGCGTCAACCCGCGGAACCGGAAGTGGTCACGTTGATTGGCCTGCCGGATGTGGAATCAGCCGTTGATTTAGTGGCATCGGCTCGCCAGCGTGGTGACCTCACAGCGGCCGAAATGATCCGCGCTGAGGGGATGGCGGTCGTTCGGGCCGTGTGTGGTCTCACGCAGCCCCTAGCCAATGAGCACCCGGTCTACTTACTGCTCGAAACCGCGACGCTGCCCGATCTTCCCAACGATGTTGATGCCGCTGTTGATCCACGCATGTGGGAATACCGCGATCGCCAGGCCGAAGCGGTGGCCACGTTAGGGATTCCGTTCAAGCTGGATGTGTGTTTACCCATCACCGCCATTCCGGAATTCTTGAAAGAGATGGATCAGTTGCCGGACACCCAAGGGCGCGAAGTCCATGTCTATGCACACCTTGGTGATGGCAACCTGCACATTAATTTGGTGGATATCGATGAACCAACGAGTGAGCGACTTGATGAGCAAGTGCTCACTCTCGTTGCGCAATTCGGTGGCTCTATTGCGGCCGAGCATGGGGTGGGAGTTCACAAAACCAAGTGGCTTCATTTATCGCGCAGCAGCGCCGAAATCGCCACCATGAAGGCGATCAAGAACACCCTCGATCCGACGGGGATTCTCAATCCTGGGGTCTTGCTGCCCTAGTTCTGCCCTAGTTCTGCTCTGGCTCCGCCCTAGTTCTGTGCTGTGTCGTTCCCGCAGTTTGATGCGCATCCGCGCGAGCATGGCAACGTGGCAAAACAACGGTCGTGGCCCTTAGTTCTTGTCGGCGCAGCGGTGGCTTTGGCTGTCGGCGCCCTGGTGTGGGTGGTGTGGCTCGCTCCTGGTCAGCCCACCGTCAATCAACCGGTGGCTACCGCGTCTGCTTCGCCTTCTCCGCAGGAGACGCCGGAACAAACCCCCAGTGCAACTCCCACCGGTACACCAACGCTTACTGCCTCTCCCACCCCCACCGATGAGGTGGATAACCCCATTGATGATGCCATCGTGGGTTACCCGGGTTCGCCTATCAAGCCATCAACTGTCGCGCGCGATGTCGTACGGGTGATTCAGCAGCGCATTGTTGATTTAGGAACCAAGCTCACTGTTGATGGCGTCTACGGAACCCGAACGACCACCGCAGTAAAGGCATTTCAAAAAGACAACGGGTTGCCGATCACCGGAATTGTTGATCGAGACACCTGGGCGGCCTTGTTTACCTCGGATTCGTAAGAATTTCTTGACCTTAATTTGACCAAAGATTAGGTTTACTCAACAGGATTGTTGTGTCCGGTTTGGATAGATTTGAATAACCCGAGTGTCGTCGCATCCCCCGTCGGCGGCACTCGGGCTCCTTAACTACGCCATTTCACCCGCCTTGTTTTGGCGCTTTTACCCCGCGAACACTTCGGCGATCGCGCTGCCGGCCAAGACTGCCAGTACCCCAGCGCTAATAAAGCGCACTCGATGCAGCGGGACAGTGCGGAAGATCCAGCGGCCCGCCAAGACAGCCAGTCCAGCGACAAGGACAAGCGCTAGCCATGCGCGTCGTCGCCATCTTCCACGCCGACGTGGGCGTAGCGGCCTTGGTGATCGCCTGTTCTTCCGCAGCTACCAGAGCCTGCGCCTCAACTGTGGCCGCTTGCCGACTTTTCATGGCGCCCTTAAACAAGATGGCTGCGCCAGCGGCGAAAATCACTGCGGCCACCCCGGCGACTAACGCTCGGGGAAGAAGTGAGAGCAGCCCACCCAGGGAAACAGCGATAGCTGTTTGCACAAAGAATGCAGCACTGACCCCGAGCCAGACGGGGAAATGGCGAAATCGCGTGGCCAAAATCAACGTGGCGATAAACGTCTTGTCTGGCAATTCAGCCGGCACGATCAGGGCAAAAGTGCTCAGCATCGCACCCAGATCAAGAACAGCCATGCGATGAACAGTATTAGATCAAGGGTGGGGCACTACGCTGACGCAGAACCGATCCTGCTGGGAGCAGCTGTGGACTTAAGCACGATGACCCTCGAGGTCCTGGCAATTGCTGGAACCGTCTTGGGCCTGCTGGCGTTTATTCTCGCCCTGGTTGCGCAGTTGCGGTTTCGCCGAATGCGCCGTGACTATCAGGTGTTGCAGGGCGAGGACGATCAATCCACCTTTGTTGCGTCGGTAGCTCGTCAAGTCGACGAAGTGGACAGGCTCCGAGTAGATATCGCTCAGCAACGTGAAGTCATCGCACAATTACAGACTGACCTCCACGACGCCATCAGGCACGTCGCGGTTGTTCGTTACGACGCCTTTGGCGACATGGGTGGCCGCTACTCGTTCTCGCTCGCCTTGCTCGACGATGATGGAGATGGCTTGGTGCTCACCGCCATTCACGCGCGCAGCGATACCCGCACCTACTTCAAGGGTGTGCGTTCTGGCGCAAGCGATGAACCGCTCTCCCCTGAAGAATTGCGAGTGATCGCTCTAGCTCAAGGCAAAGAAGAATGACGCGGATTGCCTACCTAGGTCCCGCCGGCACGTTTACTGAGCGGGCCGCCAGCCAGGTACATAACACAGCCACAGACGCAGCCACAGAGCTGATTCCTTTTCATTCGGTCTTGGCTGAATTGGATGCTCTCCGTGCCAGCGAAGTGGACGTTGCCGTTGTAGCTTTTGAAAACTCGGTAGAAGGCTCGGTCGCCATTTCTCTTGATGGCTTGGCCTTTGGGGAGCCGCTGGTGATCACCGATGAGGTGGTACTGCCCGTTTCCTTTGCGCTTCTTGTTCGTCCTGGCACAACCCTGGCTGACATTAAGACCGTGGCAGCGCACTCGCATGCCGAACCGCAGTGCCGTAACTGGCTGAAGGCCACGATTCCGGCTGCGGTTTTTGAACCCTCGGCGAGTAATGCAGATGCTGCGCGT
>JAPLBW010000168.1 GCA_026392555.1 Actinomycetota bacterium | reverse complement strand
GAGCAAACAAGCCTGAACTGATCCACTTGGCACCATCGCTGCGCTTGACCTGCTGCTTCTCGTAGTCCGCACGCGCTTCGATAGCGATGCCTTGGGCCAGGACTAGGCCGCCGATGATGAGCCAGCCATTGAGGCCACTGTTGCCCTCATCGGCCGCCTTGGTTGCCACGTTGTAGGTAGTCATGGCATGGAAAGTCATGAGGGTTGCTGTGTTGATGAGGAGAAGAACTTTGATGGGGAATGGAATCTGTTTGTGTGCGATGACGGTGCCGGCCCGGCGTTGGGCAAAGGACGGGTGGCGGTAGCGGTTGGTAACAAAGGTGAATAAGCGAATCCCATAAATCATGAGTAGGCCACCCACGATGATGGACCCCAACGGCGCACCCGTGGCGATCAAGATGGTGGTGTTCAAAACAACAACACATGCCGCGTACCCGAAATTAAACACATGCACAAAGTTGACGAAGACGACGGAGCAAATAGCCAGGGCCTCAAGCGCCAAGATGGTGTTCAGGGTGGTCCACTGACTGTTGGCAATCCAAATTCCCGCCGTGATCCACATCAACAACACAAAGACCGGAAAGATCTTGCGGATCGCACCCTCGCCGATGGCGATGCCATTGCGTTGACGGGTGCGTCCGCTGTGGTTTGTTGCCATGGGGAATCTCACTCCTTGAAGCGCGGGGGTACTGACAAGCATGTTGTATGACTCAAGGGTAAGAGGTGCAGAGCAATCACGCAGTAGTACTCGCCGAACTAGATCCGCTCAACAATCATGCTCATACCTTGACCGCCAGCGGCACACATCGTGACCAGGCCTACGTTCACATCGCGCGCCATGAGTCCGTTAAGCAGCGTGGTGGTTAATCGAGCTCCGCCCATGCCGAAGGGGTGTCCTAAGGCGATGGCACCGCCATGCACGTTCACGCGGTCAAGGTCCAGGCCCAGATCATGGCAACTCGGCAAGACTTGAGCGGCAAAGGCCTCATTCATTTCCACTAGGTCGATGTCATCGATGCTCATGTTGGCTTGGGCTAAGGCCTTGCGGGTTGATTCGACCGGTCCCAGACCCATGACCTCGGGGGAGAGCGCAGATACCCCGTAGCTGCGAATCCGCGCCAACGGAGAAAGCTGCAAAGCCCGAGCTTTGTCGGAGCTCATCACGACAACCGCGGCCGCTCCGTCGCTGAGCGGGCAGCAATTGCCGGCAGTGATGGTTCCTTGTGGTCGAAAAGATGTTGTCACCGACGGTGACGGGGACAATCTCGCGTGCGAAGAATCCTTCGTCGATGGCTTGACGTGCTAGTCGTTGAGATCGCAGCGCGAAGGCATCTTGTTCTTCTCGCGTGATGCCGCGTAGGGAGGCGACGTTTTCGGCCGTGTGTCCCATCGCCAAGTAAATGTCTGGCGATTCACCGGCCTCACGAGGATCCGCCCACTTCGCGTTATCGCCAACGGCCAATCGTGTGCGTTGCGCTGCTTGGTTGAAGAACGGGTGTCGGTCGTGATCTGGGGTAGAGCCGGCACCGGTGGGTTCTGTGTACCCCGAAATTGATTCCACGCCAGAGGCAACGACAACGTCGGCTTCCCCTAGCGCAATTGCATGGTGCGCCATGCGGATGGCTTGGAGAGAAGATGCGCATGCTCGGTTGATGGTGACACCAGGCACGGCGTCGTATCCCATCATCACTGCGATTCGGCGTGCGAAGTTTCCGCTCTGGCTGCCCGTGTGCATCCAACTTCCGGTGATGAAGTCATCGATGCTGGCTCGGTCCGCTGCGGGAACTTTGTCCAAGGCCCCGGCTATGGCCGCAATGGCTAAGTCTTCGGCTCGAACATTGGCGAATGTGCCACGAATAGCTTTGGTGATGGGAGTGCGTGCCGCAGCAACAATGACAACGTCGTTGACCATGGCCTACAGCCCAAGATCCTTGGCGATGAGGTGGAGCATGATCTCGTCTGCTCCGGCCCAGATGCGCGTTATGCGTCCATCGATCCAGCGTTGATTGATTTCGGTGCCTGCAAGGAACGATGAACCGCCATGTAGTTGCATACCTAGGTCAAGGATGTCGTTCTCAAGTCGAGCGGACAGCAACTTCGCGCGTGCTCCATCCGCTGTGCTCATCGTCTTGTTCATCAGGCGCTCAATGCACGCATCAACATGGGCCCGCACGGCGCTGCGTTGAGCATCGAGCTCGGCCAGCCGGAAGGCATTGTGTTGAAGTGAGCCCAGGGATCGGCCAAACGCTTGTCGTTCCCGAACCTGAGTCAAGGTCAGGTTCATCGCGACATCTGCCTGTGCCAAGTTGGCAATCGATGAGGTGATCCGTTCCTGGGGAAGACGCTCCATCAGGTGCAAGAACCCCTCGTCGAGGGTGCCCAATAAGTGCGAGCGAGGAACCTCCACGTGATCAAAGAACAACTCCGCGGTGTCGCAGTCGCTTTGGCCAATCGTGGTGATGCGACGTCGCGTCAGACCGACTGAATTTCCATCAACGGCGAAAAGACTGATTCCTCGGGCACCTGCTTGTGGGCTGGTGCGGGCAGCGACCACGATCACATCAGCAATCGATCCGTTGGTGATAAAAGTCTTTGATCCGGTGATGAAGAAGTGATCACCCTTGGGCTCAGCGCGCGTCGTTAGTGCTGCAAGGTCTGATCCCGCACCTGGTTCGGTCAGAGCCAGAGCGGCGATGGCCTCGCCTTGCGCCAAAGGCGGGAGCCAGGGTTGGTGAACCTCAGGGGTTCCCAAGGCGAGTAGATAAGGAGTGGCGATGTCAAAAGAGATAGTGAAGGTGGAGGACAGTCCATGGGAGATGGTGGCAAGAGCATCTACTGCGGCGGCGTTCCATGCATAGGTAGCGCCAGCTGAGCCACC